>CAZTAS010000017.1:0-7236 GCA_964611635.1 uncultured Thermodesulfobacteriota bacterium | reverse complement strand
CTTCAGTTATCCTTGGTAGTATTTCAATCACGCCCTCACCGCTGAGCTGCATAGCTCTGACTATCGACCCAAATGTCATTGAGGGCGGAGGTGTTAATGTAATACCCTCTCCTGTCTCCTGCATCGCGGCGGCGGTTGATCCTGCGGTCATCCTCTGCTCGATAGCTATCACTCCCACCGCTGCGGCGGCAATCAGCCAAGCAGTTGATCCCACCGTAACAAACAATGTAATTCTCACGCCCGTCCCGGCATCATCGGTATGTGCAAAAATTGACCCGCAGGTTATACTTGGTTCTTTGAGCCTGACGCCCGGGCCGGCCGCAGCCATAGCGGCAAAAACCGATCCAGGGGTTATTCTCGGAAGCATTGCATTTACTCCGGTTGCAAGTTCCTGTATTTGCTCTAAAATCGATCCTTCAGTTATCCTTGGTAGTATTTCAATCACGCCCTCACCGCTGAGCTGCATAGCCCTGACTATCGACCCAAATGTCATTGAGGGCGGAGGTGTTAATGTAACACCCTCTCCTGTCTCCTGCATCGCGGCGGCGGTTGATCCTGCGGTCATTTTCGGTAGCATAATTATAATTCCTTTGCCAGTTTCATGTGTCGCGGTCATAATAGATCCTTTTATTGATCATCCACCTGGCATATATACATTCGAGACAGTGTTTAAATTAATATTTTATGAGACTGGCTTGGAAATAAAAACATTTTCAACAGATTTTGATATGAAAGAGCAGTAAATGGATGAAATAAACGATCAGAACACATGCATTCTGGCAGTATCATTTAAGGATGAAAACGGAGACCCCGTTACACCTTCATCCGGTAAATACAAGATTAATGATTTTGCCTCCGGATCTGTCATAAAACCGGAAACTTCTTTTATTCCGTCGGGATCAAGCCATAACATTACAATATCTTCTGCTGAAAATAAAATAATAAATGAAAGCAAAGAGACAGAAACCAGAATTGTAACAGTTATATGGACTTATGACAGCAAAAAAGGAACCGCTGAATTCATATACAAAATAAAAAACCTTAAATTTTTGACATGAAACCAGACAAATCTAACAATCAAATAAAAGAAAAAGGCTGCCCTTACTGCGGCTCGTTGAACCTGCAGCCCTGCCCCAGGAGCGCACGGATAAGATGCAGGGATTGCGGCAGGTGGCTGACTGCACAGGATTTTTACGGGCATCCACGGTTCGACATGGAATAATTTATGGGAATTATTTTTTGCAGACAGCTAAATGCCGAATACGGCTATATCGAAGTGGGCGAGCCGCTTCCCGCAGTCTATCCCCTTGAACGGAGGAGATCGCGCAAGAGGCTTGCAGGCGGCGGTGTCCAGTTCGTAGATATGGGTTTATACCCGGCGGATGCAGATCTTGCAATCCACTGCGAGGTGGATCAGGAAACAAGGGATAAACTCGAGCAGGCATTTGAGGATAATATCCGTCAGTATGCTTATACCGGGCTCGCGGGTGTCTTTCATGTCGGTCTGTTTCGTTTCAGTTCGGAGCTGAGGGATAAGGTCACCAATACTTATAACATAGACATGATCCTTCAAATTGAGAGCAAGGAAACATAAATGCAATATAGCCTTCCCTTGGATATATCACTACGGAATGAGCCCCTTATTAGCGAGGTCATGGATAAGACCGTCAAGTTTCCCACGGCCAGGGTTGCAATTCAACCCGATTCCGGTGCATGGCTTGATCCCGCGCCGTTCACTAATTTCGAGTTCACTCAGAAAGGAAACGGTTCTATTGATAGCTTCAATCTCATACTTGCGAACACGAGCTGGTGGGATGTAAAGGCAGTCAATAAAAGCTGGCGATGCAAATTTTATGCCACCTTTGCCGGTGTTGAAATGCTTTTGTTTGAAGGGGTCCCCATCGAGCGCGTGGAAGCCTGGCCCCAGCCCAGCCCGGCAGCCGAGATCAGGCCCGGGACTTTCACCAAGGGCCAAGTAGGGGCTTCGGCAAAGGGATGGTCAGGCGGGGATGATCCAATCACGATTCGGGGATATGGTCTTTTCGGCCTCCTGAAACTTATCGACGGTACTTATATGAGCCCCTATGGTGAGCAAATACCTTACAGCGGCTCGCTGATGCATCTGATAAGCTGGTTTCATGACAAGGTGGGGACTTATGCCCTCATGGATGCGCCCGATGATCTGGAAGAGAACGCGGCATGGAGAGAGGTTGAAGCTCTTGATTTAAACTATTCGGACGGCGTGGCAGCCGTTAAAGGTATAGCGGCCTCGATGTGGCCCGCAGGGACGATTTTCACGGACAGGCACGGAACCACCAGGTACATGAGCCGGATGAAAAATCCGCCGGCAGCGGAGTTTTATTATTCGGATGTGTTCGATTCGAGCAATCCCGGTAAACCCCGCATTCATAGCATGGAACGGGCGTTCGACCTCACGGGTGTCATTACCCGGTGCATGGTGATCTACTCCGACGGGGCTGTAGTCAGGGATGCGAGCAGCGCTATCAAAAGCAAATACGGCATCAGGAAACACACGGCAAACCTGCCTTACCTCGAATCGGAATATGAGGCCAATATGGCTGCGGATGCTATCATAGAAGAATCACTAAAATGGAAAGTGAAACTTATCGCTTCTCTAAACCCATATCTCACGGTTGGATCGGTAATCAACTTGCACCCCAGGATGGCGGACAGCCCAGGGCCTAAAAAGGTGGAGGTAATCGAACGGAATGTCAGAATAAACAATGAGGGCAACATCACCGAGACTTTGACCTGTAAGGCGCTGGAAGAGGGGCAGGGATGGGAATAGGAGTGGTCAGAAAAGACCTCGGAGATGGATATTACGAGGTCATCACCGAGGGTGGCCACATAAGAAAAGCATGGTGCGTTGATTTGACACCGTGCCCTGTGGATGCGGTCGTAGCGATGGCAGACATAGACAATTGGCATCGTGATCAGAATGTATTGCCTCCTGTAAATCAGGAGCATCCCTATGGAAGGAAGCCGAGCACCATTTGGAAAGGTGCGGAGCAATTGCCCCCGGCCACATGCGTTATGTCCTATTTAAAGTTTGATCTCTGGCAGAGGATATGCCCTACCTTCCGGGTCGGGGCTGCCAGGTTTATAAACTACAAAAATGACAGGATGGACGTGGAACTGAGAGACAGGACACTGTGCAACGTGCCGGTCGAATACATGACCTGCAATGCGGCGCCGTTCGGGGAAAACGACAGGGTCATGGTGGAATTCCCGTTCGGGACATGGGATCAGGCTAAAGTGGTGGGATTCGAGAGTAACCCCAGGCCCTGCGATTATCTGATTATAAGGGATTGTACGGCGCGATATAGCCCCTGGGTGGAGATGGAGCATCCGGGAATTTTCTATGCTAATAAGTGGACATTCGGGGACCTTTTCAAGTTGAGCATCAAGGGCAAAGTAGAGAGGATCACTGAGGGGAAGTTCACGCAAAACCATCACATTTCGCCCAAAGGGGACTGGATATGCTTTAACCAGTACAATCTGGAAACTTCTGAATGGGAGATCTGGAAATGCAGGATCGACGGCTCGGATTATCAGCAAGTGCCGATTACTTTATTCCCGGGATATGAAGAATCATATGGCGGCTCGCTCATGTGGCCCCGATGGAGCGCGAACGGGAATTATATTGTATTCGTGGCAGGCAACCACGACATCTGGTACGTCCATCCCGATGGGTCGGATTATAGTTTGGGCATTGCCTACGGGCCGCTTGTAGGCCTATGGCACTGCGCTCCTACCGGCGATCCCTGGGGGAAGATCACATATTGCGTACAGGTAAATTCCGGCGAGGGATGGTCGCGCAAAATGATCTATCAGGAGGATGAACGTGTAACTCCCTGGAACAGCGGACGGGATGACCTCCACGTGGACATGTATCCCGAGGATACGGATAGGATCGTGTGGGCTCGCTTCGCCGTGGGCTTTAGCCCTCCCTGGTTTGATGGGGCCATCATGGAATATGCACCGGGTATGGACGGTGCTGATCCAGCAACCGGTATCCGTGTTCTTTTATCAAAAGATCCTTCTGAATGGTATATCCCTGATGACATGGACTGGGCCAGCGGCCATTGGGGATGGCCTTCGTACAATACAAGGCTCACCCTGGTGGCCTGTGATGATAGGACAGCCGGAGGGAATGGTGGCATCGAGATTATAAACCTGCAGACTAGGGAAAATCAGGAGCTTTTGTCGTGGGGTTTGCAGCCTTGTTTTAAGAGAAAAATTTACGAGGTATAAAATGAGTCTTGAGAAAAAGAACATAAGATGGTTTCTGAGCGGCGGAGCCGGTAACAGCGATCCGAACGCAAGCCTTGGCGGTGTGATGTCCAGCACCGAGATTAAAACGAAAAACGCCTCCAAGGACACGAATAACATCACGGGCGTTGTGCTGCGGGATGTGAGCGGCGATTGTCCGGATTCCAACGGCGCAGGGAAGGGACAGCTATCGTTCACGGTCACGGGAACTTTGCTCAAGTTCAAAAAGCCGGGCGGGACTCTAGGCGCGGGCGTGGATATATCCAGCGATGGTGTCTACATGGTCTATGACGATGACGGGACCGTGTTCGCGATCGTGGAGGTGACGGCCAGTAGCTTGCCGGGTACTGACCAGACGGACAATGTCACCGTGGCCGGGCCTTTGCATTTCCTTTTCGATGCGATTTCTAAGAGCGAAAACTGGTATGGTGATGACGAGGTGCGGTGCATCTTCATGAAAAACGACCATGAGGAGGATTCTGGAACCGCTACATCTGTCGGCGACAATACCCTTACTGACAGCTCGAAATCATGGACCATAAATGAGCACGTGGATAGGTGGATAGAGATCGTATCCGGCACGGGAGTGGGCCAGAAGCGGCTCATTGTGAGCAACACATCGGAATATATTACCGTAACGCCGAATTGGAATACCAACCCGGCAGGAGCTTCTTACAAGATCTGGGAGCAATATCTGGATACGAATATCTGGATAGATACCGAGACAGAGGGACAACTCGATACGGGGACTGTCGATACTGGTGTTACCAATTCGCTGGTAGACAATGATAAGAGCTGGACACCGAATCAATTCGCCAATCAATTCGTCCGTATAACATCGGGGACAGGAGCTGGACAGAGCAGGCAAATTACCTCCAATACTGACACCACGCTTTTCGTATACCCGAATTGGGATACGATTCCCACCGGCGCCACTTACGAGATCACCGATAACCTCCTGGATGTCGGCCTGGAAAATTGCCAGGTCAGCCAGGAGGAAATCGACCAGGGAGATGGAGGGACTAGCTACAGCGGCACGCTTGCCAATTATCCGCTGGTGAGCAAAACCCTGGTTATTGAGGATGAGCTCGGGCAGGAGAAGTTTACCGATTATGACGGGGACGGCAACCTCACCGGCTCGGCGGGCGGATCAGGGACAATCAACTACACGACCGGAGCATGGACGCTCACATACAATGCTAATCTTGCTGCGGGTACAAAAATAAATGCCGATTATGTCAAGTGGCCCCAGAGCGTGGCGAACGAGGGGACGTTGCCGGGCGGCGTCGATTTTTCTCATCCGGTAAGCACGAACAAGTTAACCCTCGGCGACGTGGACGGGAACGGCGATTGGGGAGCTAAGGCCATATGGCTTAAATATAGGGTAAGGAAGGCCGCGGAAAGGCTGCCTGCCACCGGAACGCTAAAGTTCGAGGGCATGGTGTAATGGCCGATCAGACCTGGAATCCTGACGACAAACACGCCGACATTTCGCTCAGCGAGGGGAACCTGGTTTGCACCGTAAACGTTTCATACGTATGGAGAAGCCTCCGTGCGATCATAAGCAAATCGCTCGGAAAGTGGTACTGGGAAACCAAGATAACCGTTGCTCCGTCAGGCTTTTTTTCGCAAACGGGAATAATGACTGCCGGCGGAGTACTTGACAATTACATCGGTGTTTCCGAATACGGATATTCTTACCGTGATACCGATGGAAAAAAAGTACATAACGGGGTTTTCACGGCGTACGGGGATTCTTACGGTCTGAACGATGTGATTGGTATAGCGCTGGACCTGGACAGCGGCAAGATCTTTTTCGCGAAAAATGGTGTCTGGCAGGACAGCGGAAATCCGGTCACGGGCGACAATCCGGCTTTTACCGGGATAACCGGGGCTTTCTTCCCTGCGCAAAGCCTTTATAAAAATACTCATTCTGTCAGGGGTAATTTCGATTTTGACGATCTCGTTTACGATCCTCCCTCTGGATATTCTGCATTTACAGGTACACCGCTGCTCACCCGGAGTTTGAATTTCCAAAGAAATATCCAAGCTCCGGCGGGGATGGATAGAAATTTTAATCTACAAAGAAACCTTCGCGGCCCCGTTGCTAAACCTCGAATTTTTAATATATCAAGGAACCTGAATGCTTTCGCGGCGTTGCCTACTCTTCTTGTTTTACAGAGGAATATTTCCGGCCTTGTTTCCGTTCCACGGTTCTTACAGATCCAGCGAAATGTTCCGGGTTTGAGCGCTATTCCCAGGGGTTTGAATATTCAACGGGATATCCAGGAGTCTCTTACCGAGGATATTCGCGTCCAGGCATGGAACGGGGATGATACCTATGTCGTGCCGTCGCTTTTCTTCAGGCTCATGAAGGCAGGAGCGGCTTATACGGATGAAATATGGCTCTGGAATGACAAAGGCGGTGATCTGGGGGAAGCTCAAACCATGACCGGCGTGGAGGTCGGGGTTCTATGCGGGAATGGAGAATATACAGGCCAGGAAAACCACCAGGGCCAGGAAATAGTGGATGAAAAATGGGTCTCGGCCAAATCGAACGGCATTAAGGGATCAGAGATTTCGGATGATGCTGAGGGCAGCTATATTCCGATTGGAGGATTAACAAGGCATTCAATCGGAGATATTCCAGCACAGTGCGCCCGCAAACTCTATTTTAAAGTCGAGCCGCCTATAGGCGCTGAAACTTTAATTGCATGGGCCATTATGGCCGTGTTTTTCGAGATGGAATAATTTTAAAATCTATATAGTATTATTTTAAGATTTTAGCAAAAATATGCTATTTATTTGTTCATTAAATACTTAAAAGAATCCTTCAAAATTACCATTCTTGCCTAATATTTCAAATATTGTTATACTGACCATAACGAGTTTGGGAAGGGATTTTCTCCCAAACATTGGTTTATTTTCTCCCATTTAGCTTCA
>CAZTAS010000016.1:0-44688 GCA_964611635.1 uncultured Thermodesulfobacteriota bacterium | reverse complement strand
CTAATCATACCCCATAGTATATTATGTTTCGTTTAATATGTAAAGTAAGCACTAGTTCTGATAATATATTAGAATTAGTTAAAAAGAAACAGATTCTGTAAATTTAGAAGTTGGTGAGAAAATACGGTGAAGCGTTTCGAGATTCTGGATCATACCGCCGATATGGGGATTCGCGTTTATGGAAAAGACTTTAAGAATCTTTTTCAAAATGCTGCGGAAGCGCTTTTTAAGTGCATCGGTGATACAAGGCACGTGCGAGCTGATCAATGGGTTGATCTGGAAATTACCGGAATGGACAAGGAAGATTTAATGGTAAGCTGGCTAAGGGAACTCCTGTACCTTTTTGATGTCAAGGAACTTTTTCTGTCTCGGTTTCAGATCCTGGAAATAATCGAAAATAAGCTAAAAGCAAGGGTGGGGGGGGAAACCATGGATGTGGAGCGCCATCACATCGTTCGGGAAGTCAAGGCCGTTACCTACCATGGAATCCGCGTGGAAAATGTCCCTTTTCCCCAGGAGCACTGGGAGGCCGAAATAATTTTTGATGTCTGATCTCTTATAAGGAGAATTTCACAGAAACTTATTAAATTATGTTATAATTTTAAAGTATTAAAAATAGCGCCCGAAAAAATGCTTTCGGGAGGAGAATGCCATGAATGATCCGAAAAATTTTCAGCTTGTTCCAAGCGGCGAATGCAGGTGGGAAATACCTCGTTTCGGCGGAATGCGAGTTTCAGCCGTGATCTATGCCAGCGAGAAGATGATGAAGGATATTCAGAAAGACAAAAGCTTGCAGCAGGTGATCAATGTCGCCCATTTGCCCGGAATTATCGGCCATTCACTGGCCATGCCGGACATCCATTGGGGTTATGGTTTTCCCATAGGGGGCGTGGCAGCTTTTGATATGGAAGAAGGTGTGATTTCACCGGGCGGTGTTGGATACGATATTAATTGCGGTGTACGTCTTCTGCGGACCAACTTGATGGCGCATGAGGTTCGAGGCAGAATAAAGGAACTGGTAAACGCCCTATTCAGAGATATTCCAACAGGTGTAGGCTCCAAGGGACAGATAAAGCTTTCTGAACGTGAAGAGAAGCTCATCCTTTCCAAGGGCGCCAGGTGGGCGGTGGAACACGGCTACGGGACGCCGGATGATCTGGAACACACCGAGGATGGTGGGTGCATGGAAAGTGCCGATCCTTCGACTGTGAGCAAAAGGGCCCTGGAGAGGGGACAAAAACAAGTGGGCACCTTAGGATCTGGAAATCATTTCATTGAATTGCAGGTTGTTGAGGAGATTTTTGATGAGGAGGCTGCGCGGGTCTTTGGGTTGCATGCCGGTATGTTTACGGTGTTGATTCACTCAGGGTCTCGTGGCCTGGGACATCAGGTTTGCGATGATTTTATTAAAGAGATGAACAAGAAGGCGGGCCAACTGGGTTTTGATCTCCCGGATCGGCAGCTCGTTTCTTCTCCAGTGCGTTCGCCTCTTGGAGAGGCATACTATTCCGCCATGGCCTGCGCAGCCAACTATGCATGGGTCAATCGACAAATGCTTATGCACTGGACTCGGGAAACTTTCATGCGAACCTTGAATATATCTCCTAAAGCTCTGGGAATGGAAATGGTCTATGATGTGTGCCATAATGTGGCCAAACGAGAGCTTTATAGCATTAATGGTGAGCAACGGATGGTTTGTGTCCATCGGAAGGGTGCCACGCGCGCGTTCCCCAAAGGCCATCCGGACGTTCCCGAAGACTATCGGGAGGTTGGACAGCCGGTTCTGGTTCCCGGCGATATGGGCCGTCGTTCTTTTGTGTTATTGGGGAGGCAGAAAGCCATGGAGGAAACTTTTGGCAGCACGTGCCACGGGGCTGGAAGGCTATTAAGCCGGCACCAGGCAATAAAAGCGTGCAAAGGACGATCCATTGCTCAGGAGCTGGAAAGGCAGGGGATTTATGTGCGAGCGGCTGCGCGGGGCACTTTGGCCGAGGAGGCGCCCGAGGCATATAAAAATGTCGATGATGTAACCGAAGTTGTGCACCGGGCAGGTATCTCCACAAAAGTGGCGGTGATGCGTTCGTTGGGTGTGATCAAGGGATGAGGAAATTCACTCCAGGAAAAGTTTCTTGTCCCTTTTGGTGGAGTTTTCAAAAAATCGTCTTGGATCTGACCTTATCTGATCGAGGGGGACAGCCTTTGAGGGGATCATTCCTTCCTTGAATGCTTCGTAAATACCATTTTGAGTTGATCTATCAGCCAGCAGGCCGGTGTCTGAATCAATCCTGGCGAATATGATTTTTGGAGGTATGGGGAAATCTTCCGGTGGCCTGCCTGCCGTGACTTTTTTCATAAAATCCAGCCAGATGGGACTGGCAGCACGGGAACCGGTCTCGTGACGGCCCAGAGGTTTTTCTTCGTCAAATCCGACCCAGACACCGGTGGTAAAAGAAGGAGTAAATCCGATGAACCAAGCGTCGAAGAGGTTATTCGTAGTTCCTGTCTTACCAGCCACCGGTTTTCCAAGAGCACGCACTCGCCAGCCTGTCCCATGCTGGACAACACCTTTCAGTAGATGGGTCATTATATATGCTGTGCTCGGGCTGATGATCTGAGGCGGCTTCCTTGGTGATTCTCCGTCAATGTAAAAGTATTCCAGATCTTGCTGTGTCTCCAATGCTGATTGATTGTGGTGAGCAGTGGAAGTTTCGATCCTGGCCAGCTCTCGGAAATCCTCTTTTCTGTCAAGCTTCTCTCGTTCTTCTTGAATAAGTTTGTGAACTTCTGGCTGAGTATAATCTGGAGGAAATGTATCCAGATCGGGTGGTAAATTTTCCTTCAGTACCTGGCCATGGCGGTCTACTATTTTTGTGATAAAGATCGGTTTTATATGGAGGCCAAGGTTTGGGAAAATGCTATATGCTGAAGTCAACTCCAAGAGTGACAATCCTGAGGCGCCCAGAGCCATGGAGAGATTTGGATATATAGGAGATATGATTCCCATCTTTTGTGCATATTTGAGTGCATATTGGACTCCAATGTCCATGAGAATCTTAACTGTCACAATATTGCGGGATTTAATAAGTGCTGTTCGCAGGGTTGTGGGTCCTTTCCAGGTCTTTTCGTAGTTCTTGGGTTTCCAGACCTTCTCCATTCCCTTTTCATAATACACAATGGGGGTATCCAGAATAATACTGGATGGTGTGTAGTTTTTATCAATGGCTGCCGCATAAATTATAGGCTTGAATGCTGAGCCGGGTTGTCGGCGCGATTGAATACATCTGTTGAATTGGCTCTGGGAGAAATCCCGCCCTCCGACCATTGCCTTAACATAACCTGTCTTATTTTCTATACTGAGCAGAGCCGATTGGACAAGGGGTTTCTGTTCAAGGAGAAAAAGTGGAACATCATCCAATCCTGCATTTTCTCTGGCTAGCGGGGTCTTCAGACAAACTTTGATCACATCACCAATGCGAAGGGCATCCGCTGGATCAGAAATGCTAGCATTGGAATGAATGACGCCGTTTGTGGGACGTTGGGCCCACCGCATATCCTTCAGTAGTATAGTCCCTCTGATTGATCCAACCCTAACCGTTACTTTTTTTTCTTTGTCAGCGTTGTTGATCTTGGTCACGACGGCCGTGTAAAATTTTTCAGGACTCAGACCGTTATTTCCTAACTCCTTGGAATGAATTTCTTGACAAAAAGCCTCGATTTCTCCTCTTTCAAGCGTTTTTAATGGACCACGAAATCCTTGACGTTTATCCAGTTCACGGAGTCCTAGTTGCATAGCTCGTTGGGCATGTTCTTGCATCTGCAGATTGACAGTGGTGTAAACTGATAAGCCGCCGGTATAAAGCAAATCTCTTCCGTATTTTTCTTCAACATACTGACGGGCAAATTCGGAAAAATAAGGAGCTTTTTCCCATGCTGTTACGCTCCTGGGCCAGATATGAATTGGGGTCTTTAAAGCTTGTTGAAGCTCTTCTTCTGTAATGTAACCCAGGGAATTCATCTGTTCCAGAACGTAACGCTGTCGTTCGCGCGCTTTGTCGGGATTAATGGCAGGGGAATATCGACTTGGGGCACTGGGAAGGCCGGCCAGCATTGCTGCCTCTGCCAAGTTAAGCTGGTCTATGTGCTTATTGAAGTAGTTCTGTGCGGCTGCCTCAACACCGTATGCGCCATAGCCCAGGTAAATCTGGTTCAGGTAAAGGAACAAGATTTCTTCTTTACTCAAGTATTTTTCGAGTTGAAGGGAGAGAATTGCTTCGCGGATTTTTCTTTGCAGGCTTTTTTCAGGACTGAGCAACAACGACTTGGTAACCTGCTGCGTGATGGTGCTTCCTCCCTGGACAATTTCCCCGGTCTCAAGGTTTTTTAGGAAGGCGCGAAGTATACCCTGGTAATCCACACCTTGATGCTCGAAGAACCGGTTATCTTCCGCTGCAACAAAAGCTTTAATTACAAATCCGGGGATTTGATGTATAGGAATCACATAACGCTTTTCTTTGAAATATTCTCCGATGATATCTCCATTATCGGCGTATATCCTTGTTACTGTCGGAGGAAGATAGTTTTTTAAGGCCTGGAGGGAAGGAAGATCGCGAGAGAAAAGGGTATAAATTACGTGGGAGCTAGCAATTCCCACTGCTGCGATAGCAAAACAAAAGAATAAGGCTGTAATAATAAGGCGCGCAATGCACCTGCTCCATGGGCTCAAAGAAGAGCGGATACGACGATGTGCGGCGTCGTCCATTTTATTAAGACTTTAGAGGGTTGATCCAATAATATCAAACGAAGCGGTTGATAAATAAAATTTGGCAAAACATTTCATTGTTAGGTTGTATTGCCAACACATTTTAATTCAATACAGTACCCTTTTATCAAAACTCGCACACGTAAACTTGAAATTGTTACACAAAATTTAAGAGTATTATAATATTTATGATAATATTAATCAATCATTTCTTATAGTGCCTCTTGTTTGCAGAGTGAAAACGAGGTGTAAGATGCGAGAGGAACGTGTGTTCTTTACAGCTGGAGATCTCAGGCTAGAAGGCCTCTATTGTCCTGGCAAGTATGGGCGGGCGGTGATTAGCCACCCCAACCCACAACTGGGGGGGACTATGCACAACAACGTTTTGGAAGCTGTCGCCAGGGCAATATACAGCTGCGGGCTGGCAACTCTTCGGTTCAATTTTCGAGGAGTAGAAGCCAGTGAGGGGAGCTTTGGTGGCGGAGTGGATGAGATTGAAGACGTGAAAGCCGCAGTATCCTTCATAGAAGGCCGTTTTTCAAATGGGCCGCTGATTCTTGCGGGATATTCATTTGGAGTAAGGCCAGCATTACTCGTCGGGTCAGGGCTTTCTAGTGTCTCAAGCCTGGTGGGCATTGCCCCACCTGTTGACAAGATGGATTTTAAATTCTTAAGAGAATGTACTAAGTGAATACTTTTAATTGTGGGGGATCGCGATCTTTATTGCTCCCTGGAGTCCCTTCGCAGATTGATGGACCCCGCTGCTCCCCATGTCCATTATGCAGTGATAGCTGATGCAGACCACTTTTTTGCGGGCATGGAAGATCGCCTTTTTTCTCAAATTGTGCCTTTCGTGAAAGATGATCCTCTGATTATCCCACCGACATAATGCAAAGAAAAGATAGTTATTTATTGAACCATTTCGTTGTAATTTTTCTTGACAATTTTCTCCATAAAATGGTATAATTGTAATTGATTCTCAAAATCAGGAAATTTTATGAGAGCGAAAAAAGAGATATTTCGTCGTTATCTTCGGGAAAAAGGCCTTCGATTTACGCCTGAAAGGGGTCGTATTCTGGAAGCTGCCGTTTCCAATTCAGCCCATTTTGACGCGGAGGAGCTTTATTTACAGTTGCGAAGGAAGTATGGGCGGATATCCAAGGCTTCAGTCTACCGAACTATTCCCTTACTTATACAATGCGGCCTGATTAGAGCTGTGGGTCACCATGATGGACGGTATCACTATGAGTATATCTATGGGCATGCCCATCATTGCCATTTACGCTGCCTGGAATGTGGTAAACTGATTGAATTTACTGTGGATTCCTTGAACGAAATTGGAAATCAAGTGAGCAAGGAATACGGTTTTCTGGTTACAGGACATAGATTAGAGTTCCATGGCTATTGTTTAGAATGCTCCAAGTCGATCAAAAAGAATCGACATTCTCATATTTCCGATTCCACTTCTTGATATTCAGCTCGGATTCTGACAGCAAAGAGGTTGTTATTCATGAATGAAGAAGATATTTACCACGGGATTGAAGAGCATTTCGAGGCAATTCTCTCTCGCGAGGGAGAAAAATACATTGATGAAAAACGGGCAATCCTGAAAGTATTTCTTGATATAGATGATCACTGCACTGTCCAGGATATTGCCCGTAGGCTGGAATCGCAAGGCTCAATAATTGCTGAGGAGCTCATCTGGAATACAATGGAAAGCTTCTGCAAGTATGGCATATCCAGAAAAAGACAATTCGAAGGAAAGGAAGCGCTATATGAGCATCTTTACCCCGAGAGGCATCACGATCATTTCGTCTGCATACAGTGTGGAAAAATAATCGAGTTTACAAATCATGAGATTGAGGATATCCAGGCTCAGGTGGCTCAGAAGATGGAGTTTTATCCATTACACCATCTGATGGAAATGTATGGTCTATGTTCCGCATGCTACCGAGCCCGTGAGCCCATTTTACCGCTGACTCAGGCCTCACCAGGAGAGCGGCTGAGGATCGAACAGCTTATATGTGGCCGAGGGATGGTGAACCGCTTGAACAGTCTGGGTCTCACTGTAGGAGTGCATCTTGAGGTCATTGGCAATCAGGGGTTCGGTCCTGTCCTTGTTGCTGTCCGGGGAACCAGGTTTGGGTTGGGGCGTGAAATGGCGCAGAAAATCATGGTCTGCCCGGTTAGAGGTGGGGATTTTCAAGGAGATGCAGCAGGGAGCATAACTTCAGCAGAAAGAGAGTCAACATCTTCCAAGTTTAATGGAACGAGAAGACGGGTAGAAAAGAATTTGAGCCAGCTCCGAGAGGGAGAGCGGGGTATTATCAAGCGTATTATGGGTAGGGGGTATTTTCGCCACAGATTAATGGAAATGGGATTCACACCAGGCTCGGAAATATATGTCGAGAAATATGCCCCCTTGAAAGACCCCATCGAGTATGTACTCAAGGGATATCATGTCAGCTTGCGGCGGGTTGAAGCTGCGAATGTCATAATTGAGTAAAAAAGTTCGTGAGGATTTCTTGGTGCGTAAATCAAGTAAAAAATTTATATATAGGATTTAAGGGATTTTTTTATGCCTAAAACTATAACCATTGCCCTTACAGGCAACCCCAATTCGGGGAAGACCACTATATTCAATAATCTGACAGGTGCACGTCAGAAAGTCGGGAATTGGGGCGGCGTTACCGTGGAAATGAAGAAGGGTCTGTGTCGACACGGCAACTATTCCATTAAGGTGGTGGACCTTCCAGGAACCTACAGCCTCACCGCTCACTCCATCGAGGAGATTATTGCCCGTAACTATATTGTTGAAGAGTGCCCGGACGTGGTGGTGGATGTCATTGACGCGTCGAATTTGGAACGGAATCTTTACCTTGCCACGCAGCTTATCGAGCTGGATGTCAATATGGTTTTTGTACTCAATATGGCCGATGTGGCCAGAAAGCGCGGGATTCGCATCGATGCGGATAAGCTGGGGAGCTTGCTGGGGGTGCCGGTGGTCTTTACCGTGGGAATCCGTAATGAGGGCACAAAAGAGGTGCTTGACAAAGTAATCCAGGTATACGAAGACCGCGATGCAACTTCCCGTAATATTTATGTATACTATGGCATGGAGATTGAGGAGGAGATCGTAAAAATTCAGACACTCATTAACAGCAATGAAAAAATCGACCGCTCGTACTCGCCGCGTTGGTTGACGGTGAAGCTTCTGGAAGATGATCCGGAGGTTCGTAAAACACTCAAGCAAAAACAATTCCTTGAGGAAGAGCTGGAAAATCAAGTAAAGGAGAGCCGCGACCACGTGAAGGCTATTTTTAAAGATGATCCGGAGTCCATTATTACTGAGAGACGCTATGGGTTCATCAGTGGCGCCCTGCGCGAAACAATGAAAAGTCCCCCCCTGGATCGTCGATACCTTTCCGATCAGATTGATAAGATTCTTACCAATCGCCTGCTGGGATTTCCTATTTTCTTTTTTTTCATATGGCTCATGTTCAAGTTTACATTTGATCTGGGTAATTATCCCATGGATTGGATTGACCGGGGAGTAATGGCCTTACAGAACTGGGTTCGATGGATCATACCTTCAGGTTTGTTCCAGAGCTTGCTGGTGGAAGGGGTCTTATCCGGCGTGGGTAGCGTGCTGGTTTTTTTACCCAATATCTTCATACTATTTTTTTGCATAGCCATTTTTGAAGATACAGGATACATGGCCCGGGCCGCTTTTATCATGGACAAAATCATGCACTCTGTGGGTCTCCACGGAAAAAGCTTCATTCCCATGATCATGGGGTTTGGTTGCACCGTACCGGCTATCATGACGACCAGAACACTGGAGAGTCGCAGGGACCGAATCCTGACCATCCTGCTTTTGCCGTTCATCTCTTGCTCCGCCAGGCTTCCGGTTTATGTTTTACTGGCAGGAGCCTTTTATTCCAGACATGCCGGCAATGTCATCTTTAGTATTTATCTTCTGGGAATTGTGCTGGCCTTACTCCTGGGACAGATTTTTAAACGTGCTCTTTTTCCGGGACAGGTTGAGCCTTTTGTTCTGGAGCTTCCTCCTTATCGAATGCCTACACTCAAAGGGCTGGTAATCCATATGTGGGAACGTGGGTCTGTTTTTTTGAAAAAAATGGGAACCGTTATTCTGGTGGGAGCTGTCATCGTGTGGTTTCTCAGCACCTTTCCCCGGCAGAATCAGGCAAGCTATGAATTTCAGAAAACTGTTTCAGGAGAGGAGATATCTGAGCAGGTACCCAGTGAATTCCAACGCTCATCATATCTTGAAAAAATTGGTTATACATTGGAGCCTCTGGTGGCTCCGCTGGGTTTCGATTGGAGGCATTCCATTGCATTATTAACCGGTTTTGTTGCTAAAGAAGTTATAATAAGCACTCTTGGTGTGCTTTATCATGTGGATGATCCGGGCGAGGAATCGGAATCGCTGCGTCAAGCCATACAGAGTTCCATGACGCCGCTGACCGCGTATGCCCTGATGGCCTTTGTGCTGATTTATACCCCATGTCTGGCCACGGTGGCTGCTATTCGCCGGGAAACAGGATTGTGGAGATGGGCGCTCTTTTCTGTGAGTGTCAGTCTTTTATTAGCCTGGGTCGTGGCTTTCGTAATTTATCGCGGTGGCCGGATATTGGGGCTTGGCTAAAGGCGCGGAAAATAGAGAAAAATGGAAACTCTTATCGTTGCGATCATATTTATTCTCGCGGTTGTGCTTGCTGTACATTATGTTGCAAGAATTCTTATGGGTCGCCGAAGCATATGCTGCTGCCCAGCATTAGATGATAAGAACTGCTCTGGAAAGACACAAGGCATTTGCACCGAAGAACAAGACCTAAATAAGCCATGTTGTGAAGATTAGGGCTGAACAGAAAAATCCTTTCCTGCATGAAGAACCATCTCAAAATGCTTCCCCTGTTGACAATTCTTTTCCATAATTTTTGACTCAATAGTTTAAGGTGTTAATTTCAAAACTTTTCTTGACAGAAAGAAGTTAACTCGATAATGTAGAGAGGTCTATTAATGGTTATTCCGAAGAGGATTGAGAGTTTTTTTATCCACGGGGAGATAAGTATTTATTCCGGCATGTACCTGGGTAAAATTTGTTTTTTGGAAAATGTTTAAAAAGGGGTAGAGCATGGATTTTATTAATAATAACCTGCTAAGAGAGATAGATGTGGTTCAAAAAAGAACAGAGGAAATGATAAAAGATTTTTTCGGCGATGCATATTCCAGGAAATCACTTGAATATTGGACCTGGACGCCAGCCGTGGATATTTATGAAACCGATGAAGATATTATCATTCTCGTAGAACTGGCAGGTGTGAGGAGAGAAGATGTCTCCATCATATTGGATCGTAACACGGTATGCATTGCCGGGAGGCGAATGGCCTCCAATATTAAAAAAAAGATTCGTCAACACCAGATGGAGATATCTTTCGGTACATTTAAGCGGATTTTTCGAATCTCAGTTCCTATAAAGGGAGACGAGGTTGAAGCAATCTTTCAGGAAGGCTTTCTGACCATCCGAATGCCCAAACAAGTGCCGGTTTCAGTGAAAATCAATGCAGAAAAATGAACTCGTTTCGCTTTCAGAAAGAAGCCGTGTACGCGGTGACGGTTTTTTTCGAACGATTTAGCTGAAATGGATATTTAACCTCTGTGATAGGAGTCTTAAGGTGAACGCGGAGAACGAAAAAAGACAAAGAGAAACCGGGGCGTCTCATAATATACCGGATGAGCCATCGGCATCTATTCCCAAGGAGATCCCAATCCTTCCCATGGGAGATATAGTGGTTTTCCCGAGGATGATTCTCCCCCTGACGATCAAACAGGAAAACCTGATCAAGATGATTGAAGATTTGATTGTTGGGGATAAAATTCTTGGAATAGTAACGCTTCGCCAACCGGATGTACAAGAGGTAATGCCTGAGAATCTATACTCCATTGGAACAGCCAGCATCGTCCACAAGATGGTCAAGATGTTTGATGGTGGTATCCGTCTTTTGGTGCAAGGGCTGGAGCGGATTTGCATACAGCGGTTTTCCAGTGAAACTCCTTATTTAAAAGCTGTTGTAGAACTTCTAGAGGAGCAGATGGATGAGGGGGAGCGCGAGGAAATAGAGGCGCTAATGGTTAATATTCGCAATATCTTCCAGCGAATCATGGAGCTTTCACCTCATCTTCCTTCAGAGCTGGGCGCCATGCTCACGAGCGTGGAGGAACCGGGCAGCTTGGCCGATCTATTGGCCGCCAATCTCAATATCCCTCTGGCCGAGAAGCAAGAGATATTGGAGACGCTCTCAATTCTGGAGAGGCTGAAAAAGGTATTGGTTAAGTTAAATCAACAACTGGAGGTGCTTGAGCTCGGTAACAAAATCCAGTCCCAGGTGAAAGAGGGAATAGACAAAACCCAGAGAGAATACTTTTTGAGAGAGCAGCTCAAGGCCATTCAAAAAGAACTGGGTGAAAAGGATGAGCGAACTGCAGAAATCGAGGAACTCCGCGAGCGTCTTGAAAAGGCAGGCTTACCAGAGAGCGCCATGAAGGAAGCTCTCAGAGAGCTGGATCGGCTTGCCAGTATGCCCCCGGCTGCGGCTGAATATACTGTAGCTCGGACTTACCTGGAATGGCTCATCGAGTTGCCATGGAGCGTTTCCACAGAGGACAATCTGGACATTTCGGCCGCAAAAAAAGTGCTGGACGAGGATCACTACAATCTGGAAAAGCTCAAAAAGCGTATTTTAGAATACCTGGCCGTGCGACAGCTTAAAAAAGATATGAAAGGTCCCATATTATGCTTTGTGGGTCCACCCGGCACAGGGAAAACTTCTCTTGGCCATTCGATCGCAAGAGCACTGGGAAGAAAGTTTATACGCATATCCCTTGGTGGCGTGCGGGATGAGGCGGAGATCCGCGGCCATCGACGCACATATGTGGGTGCTCTACCGGGAAGGATTATCCAGGGTATTCGTCGGGTTGGGTCTAACAATCCCGTGTTTATGTTGGATGAAATTGATAAGCTAGGAATGGATTTTCGCGGTGATCCATCCTCTGCGCTTTTGGAAGTTCTTGATCCCGAGCAGAATTTCTCCTTCTCCGATCACTATCTGGATGTGGAGTTCGATCTCTCACGCGTGATGTTTATTGCTACCGCAAACATCCTGGATACCATTCCCCCCGCGCTACTGGATCGGATGGAAGTGCTGGATCTGCCAGGTTACACCGAAGAGGAAAAACTGGGGATCGCCCGCAACTATTTGATTCCTCGTCAGATTCATGAACATGGGATAAATGGAGATCAGTTCAAAATCGAGGACGAGGCTGTCAAGGTTATGATCCGTAACTATACTCGAGAGGCTGGTCTTCGGAACCTAGAGCGGGAAATCGCCACAATTTGCAGAGGTGTTGCCCGCAAGATGGCAGAAGGGTTACAAGAGTCTATCACTATCCGCTCCGACGACCTGCATGAATATTTGGGGCCTGTTAAGTTTATCTCCGAGGTTGCGGAGCGCACCGCTGAGCCAGGTGTGGCCACTGGCCTTGCTTGGACTCTTGCGGGTGGAGATATCTTATTTGTGGAAGCCACACGGATGCCAGGCAAACAGAGTCTTACCCTCACAGGTTCCCTGGGCGAAGTTATGAAAGAATCGGCTCAGGCCGCATTAAGCTTTATCCGTTCTCGGGCTCAGGAATTGAAAATTCCTGAAGACATTTTCGCCAAAAGCGATATTCACATCCATGTTCCAGCAGGTGCAATCCCTAAGGACGGCCCTTCAGCAGGTGTCACAATCTTTACAGCACTGGTCTCACTTCTCACCGATCGTCCTGTTCGTAGTGATATCGCTATGACCGGCGAGATCACTCTGAGAGGCCTTGTGTTACCCGTAGGCGGGATCAAAGAGAAAGTCCTGGCAGCCCATCGAGCAGGGCTTCGACATGTTGTCCTTCCAAAACGAAATGAAAAGGACCTTGAAGATATTCCGGAGACCATTCGCAAAGATATGACTTTTCACTTTGTTGATCGCATGAGCGAGCTTGTGGAGATTTCTCTGCGGGGCGATGGTGCGACTTATACCGAAGTAACAAATGGAAGTCGAAAAGAGCATCCATAAACATTAAGCCATTTCCATATAAAATAACCCACGACATTTAAATTGCTGGCCTTTATAAGTCTGGGATTTCTTCCTGGATGATCCCATAAAAGGTCGCAGTTTGCCTCATGAGGATAAAAAACATGGTATCCATAAAAGAGACTCTGGAAGAGCTCGGAATAAAAGAGGTAAATTCCGGCGTGTTTGCAGGGCAGTGGATTGAAGCTCCGTCGGGGGGTGAACTGGTTTCCTTTTTGCCCATCAATGGAGAGCCCATTGCCCGGGTACTTATGGCATCGGAGAGCGATCTTTGCCGAGTGGTGGAATCCGCTCAGCAAGCGTTCAAGCAATGGCGGATGGTGCCCGCACCGGCGCGCGGGGAGATAGTCCGGCAGATTGGCCTAGCCCTCCGGGAGAAGAAACGCTCCCTGGGTCGTTTGGTTTCCTTGGAGATGGGAAAAATCCTGCCCGAGGGTGAGGGCGAGGTACAGGAGATGATCGACATTTCGGACTTTGCTGTGGGTCTCTCCCGTCAGCTTTATGGGCTGACGATTGCCAGCGAGAGACCATTGCACCGTCTTTACCACAATGGCATCCTCTCGGGCCCGTGGGCGTCATAACGGCATTCAATTTTCCAGTGGCAGTCTGGTCCTGGGATGCGCTACTGGCTGCCGTATGCGGTGATACCATTGTGTGGAAACCCTCCAGCCAAGTGCCTCTGTGTGCCATCGCTGTGCAGAACATCGTCAATAGTGTATTGTCTCAGAATGGATACACAGGTGTTATGAATTTAGCGATTGGTACCGGTGATGTGGTGGGTGAGAGGCTCATAGCTGACCGCCGCGTGCCGCTTATCAGCGCTACAGGTTCATGTCCAATGGGGCGGCGCGTGGCTGAAGTCGTGGGTAAACCTCTGGGTCGAACCATCCTGGAGTTGGGAGGAAACAACGCCGTTATAATCATGGACGATGCCGACTTGGATCTGGCCATTCGGGCTGTATTATTCGGCGCCATAGGCACGGCGGGACAGCGCTGCACAACCATTCGCCGGCTGATACTGCACAAACGCATCGCCCGGGATATGACGGATCGTCTTGTTAGGGTTTATGGCACTATCCCTATTGGCAATTCTATGAAAACCGGCATCATGATGGGTCCGATGGCCAGCCGCCAGGCGGTTGAGGACATGATGAAAGCTCTGGAGAGGATACGTCAGGAAGGAGGGGAGATCCTTTACGGGGGGAATCTGCTGGATGATCCAGCTTTTAAAGGAGGCTGCTATGTTAAACCCACACTGGTGAAAGCCCACCGAGAGATGCCTATTCTTAAAGAAGAGATTTTTGCCCCGATCCTTTACTTGGTAGAAGCTAAGGACCTTGCAGAGGCGATGGAGGTTCATAATGACGTGCCGCAAGGGCTTTCTTCCGCCATATTTACAGATAGCCTTCGGACTGCGGAAGCATTCCTGGGTCCCGAGGGAAGCGACTGCGGCATTGCCAATGTCAATATCAGTACCAGCGGGGCGGAAATTGGCGGAGCCTTTGGGGGAGAAAAGGACACCGGAGGTGGCCGTGAATCTGGTTCAGACTCATGGAAGGTCTATATGAGGCGACAGACCGTCACCATCAACTGGTCCAAAGAACTCCCATTGGCTCAGGGAATCAAGTTTGGTGATTGATGGATTAGTCCTACCCTGTTAACAAATCTTGCGGATTTTTGGCGGATAATCAAAGGAAATTATTAGTGAGAATGAACGTTTGCGGCTTATTTGATTTGCATATTCATGGGGGGCCTGATGTCAGACCCCGCAAGCTGACGGCAGTGGAGGTGGTCCGAAGGGCGAAAGAGGCGGGAATGGCCGGGGTGATGCTGAAGTGCCATGTAAGTTCTACTGCCGCGCTTGCCGCAAGCATGGAAGAAATATTTGATGGGATCCGCGTCTTCGGGAGCATCTGCCTGAACATTGAGCTGGGAGGGATAAATCCCGAGGCAGCCCGGGCCGCCATCGCCATGGGTGCGCGAGAGGTTTGGATGCCCACTTTTTCCGCTGAGCAATTCAGAGCCCACATAGGAAAACCCGGCACAGGAATCCGTATCGTGGATAAGCAAGGAAGGCTCCTGCCGGTAGTTGAGGAAGTTCTCTTTGAAGTGGTTAAGGCAGGCATTATCCTTGGCACAGGCCACCTGGCAATAGACGAAGTGGTTCCCCTTGTCAAGAGGGCTCGGGAGTTGGAAATAGAGAAGGTTCTGGTAACGCATCCCAATATCAAATTCTTAAGCTACCCACTGGATCTCCAAAAGGAGTTGGTCAGTTTAGGAGCCTTTTTTGAGCGATGCGCTGTTCGGCAGATCTCCAACACCGATGTGGATCTGAAGGGAATGGCCCATCAAATTCGGCAGGTAGGCGTTGAGCATAACATCATGACCTCGGATTACGGCCAGCTTGAGAACCCACACCCCGTAGAGGGTTTGTTGCAGTTCATGCGCGGCCTATACGACCACGGCATTACCGAGGATGAGCTGGACATTATGCTCCGCAGGAACCCGGCCTGGCTGGTGGGAATGAAGTGCTGAAGCCCCAATTGGACAATATAAATGATCCCATTCAGAGGAGACAATTTTAATGAAACCACGAGGGTTAAATAAGGAGAAGAAATCCTTGAGCAAAAGCGTGGCGCTGATTCATGCGACCCGAGCAGCCATCGAGCCGACCCATATAGCCATGCAGAAGGAGTTGCCCACGACTGAGATCATTCATTATATGGATGAAGCACTTTTGAAGATTGCCAAGAACAGAGGCAGCAGCTCTCCCGAGGTTTTGCGCAGGTTTGTCCGGCTGTTTGTCTCGGCCGAGGAAGGGGACGCTGGCGTGGCGCTGATGACCTGTTCCTCATTAACAGGATGTGCTGATCTTCTGGAGCCCATATTGCGGATACCCGTTGTGAAGATTGATACTCCCATGATAGAAACGGCCATTTCTCTGGGTGGGAAGATCGGTGTTGTGGCCACATTGTCCAGCGCAATAAATCCAGCACACGAGCAGTTAGAGCAGATTGCCCGGGAAAGGGGTGTGGCTCTCGACCCGCGGTTTGTTGTGGCAGAAGGGGCCTTTCAAGCGCTGCTTGACAAAGATTTGGAAAGGCATGACCAACTGGTCATAGAGCAAGTCCGTATTCTTGATCGGGCCTGTGATGTCGTTATTTTGGCACAAGCATCCATCGCCAGGGTAGCTGCAAGGGATGACTTGAATGTTACCGTCCCCGTCTTAACCAGTCCGCCATTGGCTGCCGTTCGTGTGAGAGAAATCCTGGAGCAGGAGGAAAAAGCGTATCATAATACATGACGGTCAGTTCACAAGGCTAGCTCCCTTTCTCATAATTTTGCTTTTTTGCAAGAGTCGCCGCCAGAATGATGGCGTCGATCATGCTCTGGGGGCTAGCTCTTCCTTGGCCGGCGCGACCGAAGGCCACCCCGTGGTCCACTGAGGTTCGTATAATGGGAAGACCCAGGGTTACGTTCACACCCGTGACTGATTGTAAATCCTTTGTGTGGTCGTCGTAGTGGAAGCCCAGGACCTTGGTGGGAATGTGCCCCTGGTCGTGGTACATTGCTACCACCGCGTCGTACTGGTCCATCGCCATTTTGGAAAAAATATTGTCGGGCGGGACTGGTCCATCCACATTGATCTTCATAGCACGGGCATCTTGAATAGCCGGGGAAATTTCCTCGATTTCTTCCCGGCCGAATAGACCCCCCTCCCCTGAATGGGGATTCAAACCCGCCACTGCCAGCCGTGGTGACGGAATTCCCATGCGGATCAGAGCCTGATGGGTCAGCTCGATGACTTTTAGAATCCTGTCCCTTCGGACCCGGTCCAGCGCCTCTCGCATAGATATATGCAAGCTTACGTGAACCACGCGAAAGCTTCCATCCACCAGCATCATGGCATAATTCCGGGTCCCTGTCCGGTCTGCAAAGATCTCGGTATGGCCGGCAAAGGGAACTCCCGCCATGTGGAGTGCTTCCTTGTGGATGGGCCCCGTGACGCAGGCATCAATCTTCCCCCGAAGCGCTAACTCTATCAAGCGTTCGATATATTCAAAGGACGCCTTGCCTCCGCTTGTCGAGATTTTTCCATATTCCAGGCAGCTGATATCAACGTTGTGAAGATCCATGATATCCATTGTCCCGAGCTTGTAAAGACCCTGCTCGGGATGTTCTACCTGGCGGCATTCAAGATCCACGCGGGCTATTTGGACAGCCTCCTGCATCAGCTTCAAGTCGGCCACCACCAATGGGCGGCAAATGAGGTATATTTCTTCTCTTCCCAGAGATTTGGAGGTGATTTCAGGCCCTATCCCGCCCGGGTCACCCACGCTGATGCCTACCAGAGGTCGTTCTGGTTTCATTGTGTTCTCCTTTAGGCTGTGAACTAAATCTTTTGAAGGATTATTAACAAAAATTTGATGAAAAATAAAGCGAGTTGGTATAATATATTAAAAAATTAAATAGTTATGCGAAATAAAAAGGAAAAGCATCATGACGGATAGGGAAAAGGTCAATCAGGAACGGTATGATCGGTTGAGAAAACCCGACTTCCAGAATATCTACAATAGCCAGCTTATTAAAGTTTTCGAAAATATGCTGAGTTTTTTAACCTGAAACCAAAAGTAAACCGACCACTACTGTATCTATAATGAAATTGAATTTTCCTTGGGCAAGCGTTCGTTGTATATTTTACATGATGTCCGATTTCATATATTTATTGTAATTGTTATCTTGATTTTTATATTAATTTTTCTCTATAAACGTAAACCGTTTCAGGTCGGTTTATTGCTTACGCGAGAACGGTGGCCGAACAAGGCCCTAAAGTTTACAAATACCCTATCATCATTTACATCAATTTTAACTTGATTATTGTCATTTCTTTATCAGGATGCTATAAATAAACAAGAGAAGGGTATATGCGCGAGTTTTAGCCCCTTCAATCCCGTCAATGTATTTCAAGCGGAAAGAGGGGCTAAATATCCAATGTTAACGGTGCACTCCATTTGCGCCCATCGATAATAATCCCTCTTAAGCTGTAATTGCATTTTACACAATACATCTGCGTTAACCTAATACCAGCCGCACCTTCAGTTTGATCATGCCGCAGGGATATTTGTTAAATCTTGAACACATGGCTTATCCACAGGCCTGGGACCTCCAGCATCGCATCGTAGAGCGCAAGATGCGGGGATCTTTCCAGGACGTATTGATCCTTCTGGAGCATCATCCTGTTATTACCCTGGGCCGACGGGGCCGGGAGGACAATATCCTGGTTCCAGAACAGGTTCTGGCCGGCCGGTCGGTGAGAGTCCATAAAGTTGAGCGTGGAGGTGATGTTACCTACCACGGGCCGGGCCAGCTTGTGGGATATCCCGTGGTTGCCCTTCAGCCCTTGAGGTTGGGGGTGATAGATTTTGTTGGCCGATTGGAAGAGATTATGATTCTTATCCTGGCTGATTTCGGTATCCAGGGGCGGCGCGATCCCTCCTGCCGTGGTGTCTGGGTGGGGCGGGACAAAATCGGCTCGGTGGGCGTGGCGGTGCGGCGATGGATTACCTACCACGGTTTTGCTTTAAACTACAACCCCGTGGTGGAGCACTTGGACTTCATAGTGCCCTGCGGTCTTGCAGGCGTGCGCATGACTTCCATCAGACGCCAGACAGGTGTCCCCCCTGACCCGGCATATATACGCGCTCGCGCGGCCCATCACTTCGCCCGGGTATTCGGCATGGAGCTAATTCCTATCGATTTGGAAGGGATTGAAAAAGATTTGCGGGATGGATAACAATACATGACATTGACCAGAGGTGGCAAGAGTCGCCAGTGGGAAAGAATTAGAAAATGGATGAGAAGGGACGGATAGGGCCGAGAAAGCCTCGCTGGCTTGTCAAAAGGCTTCCCCAGGGTCCGGGCATGATGCGCACCTCGGAGCTTCTCAGGGCTAAGCGGCTTCATACGGTCTGCCAGGAGGCCCTATGCCCCAACCAGGGGGAGTGCTTCTCGGCGGGTACGGCAACATTCCTGATCCTGGGGGATCGCTGTACCAGAGGCTGCCGATTCTGCGCGGTGGCAAAGGGAGATCCCCTTCCACCGGATCCAGGTGAGCCTATGCGTGTCGCGCAAGCCATCCAAGCTATGGAGCTGCGGTTTGCCGTCGTCACATCTGTCACGCGTGATGACCTGCCAGATGGAGGAGCAGATCATTTTGCAAGGACGGTACAGGCTATCCGGGATCTCTGCCCGGGCACCGGCGTGGAGATACTGGTGCCGGACTTTAACGGCGATCCACGGTCCATAGAAATTATAGCCGCCGCCAGTCCTGATGTCCTGAACCACAACCTGGAGACCGTACCCCGCCTTTACCACCAGGTCCGCCCTGGCGCCGATTACCGACGCTCTCTGGAGTTGCTTGCGGTCATCAAGCGCCTGGCTCCCGGCATTCGCACCAAATCGGGCCTGATGCTAGGATTGGGGGAGGTGCCCGAGGAGGTTCGGGCCGTCATGAAAGATTTACGGGGCGTTTCTTGTGATGGCCTGACCCTCGGGCAGTATCTGGCACCGTCACGGAAGCATCTGCCGGTAGATCGCTATGTGCCTCCTGAGGAATTCCAGGTGCTCCGGGGGGTAGCCCTGGAGATGGGATTTGAGGGTGTGGTCTCCGGTCCCTTCGTAAGGAGCTCCTACCGCGCAGGGAATATGTTCCCACAGGGAGGTGGAAGCGCTTAATAACCGTATATTTATATGCTCCCAACCGTGGATGGCTGACCCAAGCCCGAATTTATTCGAAAAATTGGTTAAAAACTCGAATCATTATCAGCTCAGATTAACAAGATAATATCCATTCGCAAGTATAGGGTATGTTTATATGATCAAGGGAAATCGATTCAAGAACTGATCCCTAACCATTCTTGAACTTAGCAAAAGGTGGAAAAATTTGTTGACAATAATTTCATATTAATCTTATATTATTTATTGAAATTATAAAATTATTTCATGGAATCATGAAAATATCAACGCGCGGGCGCTATGCTATAAGATTATTGTTGGATATCGGCCACAACTCAAAAGAGGGCAGGCCGGTCCGGCTTGTGGATGTTGCAAAGCGCACCCATATATCAAGGGGTTACCTAGAACAGCTCGCCATATCTCTGAAGAACGCCTCTCTTATAAAAGGAAGACCGGGGAAGAATGGGGGTTACTGTCTCGCAAAACCACCTGATCGCATGCGTTTAAACGAGATCTTAGAAGCGGCAATAGGGCCTATTGCGATCACAGATTGCGCTACAGATCCGAAAGTTTGTCTTATGAGCGACTACTGCGAATGCTGTCCGATTTGGACCCTTATAAATAAACGTATTGTACAGCTCCTGAAGGAATGCTCCCTCTGGGATCTTATGGATATTTCAAGGTTCTCAGGCATATCTGCCAAGATAAGGGAGATCGAAACCAAGAAGTGCTCTGCCGGGGAGTGTTAAAAAAAGGAAGAAAAGCGGTTCAAAGCCTTGAGGAGATTTAAATGACCGAGAGTATTCTTCTAGCCCACAAAGTAAGCCATTTTACGGAAATCCTTATGGACAAGGTCCAGATAGCGGCCCTTCTCTTCATGGCGACGGCTTATGTCATCAAGATAATATCGATCCTCAAACAGCCCGCCGCATTTGAAAGAACGCCGACAAAGGGAGATGAAAAGCAAGCCATAAAGTACGCCTATATGACTTTGGCTATGCCATGGGAAATGGAGAGCACGAAGAAGCACTGGTGGCGCTACCTCGAATTCATCATTTACCACCTGGGGGTTGCGGTAACTATTACCGTCACCTTCATAATGCCCTATCTACCTGGGCTCATCGCAGGCAAAGGGGTGGTCTTTTTCATCCAGGGGAGCGTAATTCTTGCCCTGGTGTGCGGTACTAGTCGCTTAGTCAGAAGGGTAATAAAACCAGAAATGAGGGTAATAAGCACACCCGACGACTACTTCTCCATCTTTGTCCTTAACATATGGCTTATTACAGCGTTTCTGGCAGCACCTCAGACAAGCGAACCAGCCCTCATCGCCTTTTTCGGCATGACAACCTTCTTCCTGATTTATGTGCCTTTCAGCAAGATATCACACTATATCTTCTGGCCTTTTATTCGATACTACCAAGGGAAGCATTTCGGGCACCGCGGAGTATACCCGAAAAAGGTTATCCCTACTCTCCCTTCTACATAAAATCATCAGGATAAAGATGTTTAGATAAGGAGTGAGAAATGAGTGATGCTACAAATTCCGAGAAAGCTGCACGGATCGTGAAACAATTCAAAAAGAACCTCAAACGCCAGGCTTATCTATCCTTAGCCACTTGTGTCCACTGCGGCATGTGCAATGATTCCTGCCATTACTATCTTGCAACTGGTGATCCCAAGATGACTCCGGCATACAAGGCGGACCAGGTCCGCAAGCTTTACAAGTACCATATAGACTGGCTAGGCAGGCTCTTTCCCCGGTGGATGGGGGGAGGAACACTGAAAACCGATGAAGACCTCGAAAAGCTCAAGGATGTTGTCTTCGGCTCCTGTACTATGTGCCGCCGTTGCACCCTTAACTGCCCCTTTGGCGTGGACAAGGGGCTCATTATGCGCTTTGCTCGTGGACTTCTCACACGGGAGGGGGTGGCCCCGGAGGGAGTCCTATCCGTCAACAAGGATCAGTGGGAGACGGGCAACCAGATGGGGGTCTCGCAGGAGGAGTACTTGGAGACCCTGGAGTGGCTCCAGGAGGAGCTGCAGGCCGAAGTTGACGACCCCAAGGCTGAAATACCAATCGACAAGAAGGGCGCGAACGTTGTTTTTGTGATAAATCCCCGGGAAGTCAAGTACGCCCCACTGTCCCTTCTGGCCGCGGCGAAAATCTTTTATGTGGCCAAAGAAGATTGGACAATGCCATCTGTGGGCTGGGACAATACCAGCTTCGGGCTCTTTTCGGGTCTTGACGACTTAGGCGCTTACATAGGGAAGCTGGCTTACGATCAGGCAATCAAGCTGGGTGTTAATAAGATGGTGATCTCCGAATGTGGTCATGGGTATCGGGCCACCAAGTGGGAAGCCCCCAATTGGGCCGGTATGGATCTGCCGTTCACCATTGAGAGCTTCCTTGAAACTATGGTCGATTACGTTAACACAGGGCGCATAGTGCTCGACCCTTCGAAAAACCCCGACTCTGTCACCTACCATGATCCATGCAACCTGGCCCGCAGCGGCGGTCCTACCGAGGAGCCAAGGTTCCTTTTGAAAAGAGCCTGCATGGATTTCCGGGAAATGTATCCGAACCGGGCCGACAATTACTGTTGCACCGGTGGAGGGGGAGCACTGTCCATGGCCGAGTACGCCCAGCGGCGGCTCGAGGTGGCAAAGATAAAGGCTGATCAGATCAAGGCTACTGGCGCAAAGACCGTGGCAACGGGCTGCCACAACTGCATTGATGGGCTGACCGACCTCATAAAGCATTACAAGATCAACATCCCGGTAAAGAACGTTTGCGAATTCGTGGCTGAGGCCATTGCGTTGCCCATAGGTATTCCCAAACCCAGGGAACGCGTAATCGAGGATATACTCAAGGGAAAGAAAATTCTTGTTATAGATGACGAGCCGGACGTGGTTACTTTCCTTACCACCCTCCTGGGAGATCACGGCTTCAATGCCCTGGCCGCCCACAACGGAAAGGAGGGGCTCGAGCTGGCCCGCAAAGAATCGCCCGATCTCATAACCCTGGACATTTCTATGCCGGGCAAGAGTGGCGTTCAGGTGTTTACTGAGCTAAGGAGGCACCCGAAGACCGCAGGCATACCTGTTTGTATCATTACCGGTGTGGTCGACTTCCGGCAGCTCATGTATCACAGGACGATACAGGCACCCGAGGGCTATCTTGAAAAACCGATTAGCGAGGAACTCCTCCTCATGACAGTAAAGAAAATTTTCGAATTGACCCCCCATGTCGCTCCTCGCCAACGGGTTGAAGAAGTTGCTAAAGCGAGTGCTTCGTGAGATAAAGGGCTGCCTCGCTAAATGCGGACTCGCCGCTTCAAAGGGATGAATCATGGCAACTGAAATCCAGTCGGAGAGAAACCAGATAGCCAACAATAGCTTTCAAACATACTTCGATGCCATGCCCTGCTACGTCATTGTGCAGGATCGGGATTTCAAGATCATCGAAGCAAACCAAATGTTCCGTGAAGATTTCGGAGATCCCCAGGGCGGTTATTGTTACAAAATCTACAAGAAGCGGGATGAGAAGTGCGATGAGTGTCCAGTGGAAAGAACCTTCCAGACAGGCAAAAAGCAAGGCAGCGAGCAGGTCATACGAGACAAGAGCGGTCAGGATGTAAACGTCGTGGCCTATACCAGCCCCATCAAGAACAACAGAGGAGATATAGACGCTGTTCTTGCGATATGTGTGGACATAACGGAGCTTAAGTATCTTGCGGGGCGTTTAAAGGAAAGCGAGGCCCAGAACCGGTTGGTTTTCGACGAAGTGCCCTGCTACATCTCGATCCAGGACAAGGATCTAAGGCTGGTGAGGACAAACCGGCGCTTCAAGGAAGACTTCAGCGAACAATTAGGCGGGTTTTGCTACGAGGTGCATAAATATCGCTCTGAACCATGCATCCCCTGTCCCGTGATCCGTACCTTCCAGGATGGCAAGCTTCACCAGAGCGAGGAAGTGGTGACTTCCAAGCACGGCGAGCAGGTATATGTCCTGGTTCATACAGCTCCCATCCGAAACGCCCACAACGAAATCACCCATGTGATGGAGATGTCGGCCAACATCACCGACATTCGGAAGCTACAATCCCAGTTGACGTCTCTGGGGCTTCTGGTGGGAACTATATCCCACGGGATAAAAGGGCTCATTACCGGTCTGGACGGAGGGATGTACCTGGTAAACTCCGGTCTTAAACAGGATAACCAGAACCGGATCAAAAAAGGCTGGGAGATAATTCAGAGGAATGTATGCCGCATCCGGGCCATGGTTTTCAACATCCTTTATTACTCCAAGGAGAGAGAGCCGGAATGGGAGAAGGCTTCTCCCCTGCGGATCATCACCGATGTATGCAGCCAACTGGAAAGTGCGTCGAGAGACTTAGGGATCGAGCTTAGAAAGGACTTTGCTGAAAAAGTGAGCGATTTCTTGGTTGACCCCCCTGCCATCCACTCCATGCTGGTTAACCTTATTGAAAATGCCATGGACGCTTGCCGGAAGGACCTGGACAAGGACAAGCACTGGATCGAGATCAAGCTCATGGACCACGGGGACACCGTGGTTTACGAGGTAGCGGACAACGGCATTGGAATGGATCGTGAAACTAGAGAAAAAGCCTTTTCCTTATTTTTTTCCTCAAAGGGCGTTGAAGGCACAGGATTAGGGCTTTTCATAGCCAACAAGATTGTTCAGAAACATGGAGGATCCGTCAACATCAATTCTACCCCCAACGTGGGTAGCCGCTTCACCGTGAGCCTTCCAAGGAATCACTCCCTCGGCTGAAAATATGATCCCATGCCGCATAATTTAATTTTTTCAGAATGTTACCAGATTGCTGTGCCGGTCAAATTCCATCTCCATCTCATCTCCGATGATTTCCAGGTATTCTTTCCCTCGTGCCTCCACCAAAAGGCCCTGAGAGATCATCATTTTGTCTAACTTCGAGGTATTTCTGATCCAGACGATCCTTATACTCTCCGTCTTTACGGGACCAGTCGTTGCCAGCGCAGCATTCAGAGCTTCCATATCGTTATCATAAACCATGGGCAATCTTCCCTTTTCGGGGGAGCCGCCCGTAATAGCATTGATATAGGTGGGAATGGGATCGATTTTGTCTGCAACTCTCCTTGTGACAAAATCAGCAAGGCCGACTCCTACCGCATTTCCTCGGGTCTTCTTCGACAGGTTTCTCAATATAATCCTGGTGATCTTCGGGTTGCTCACTTCCAGCTCATAGATGTTCATGATCCGCCCGACCACCTTCGTATCCATCCCCGATCCGCTGATCTCTTTACCCAGCTCATCAATGATCAACACGTCCATTTGGTCGAAGGGGATCTTGGCCACCTTCTTTTTGGCCTACTGCAGTAATTTTTTCTCAATCTCGTAAAGGTTTTCTAGCTTTACAGCTACTATCCCTGCCGTCTGGCCATAGCCATTCTCCACGATTCCGACACCAAGACAAATTGGTGCTCTTTCCAGAATGCATTTCCCGATTTCGGTAATAGTGCGTTCGTAACCATAGGTCACGGCAAACTTATGAGCCATGAGGGCTCCAGCATGATTACCCAATCCAATTACCATAATCTTCATCAAACCGCTTTCAATTTGCCCTTGAAATTCTGTATGCGGTTTAATCCTGTTGAGCACTATAATGTGATCGGCTCCATAAGCGTTCTTGTCTATTTGGACCGGTATCCCACTCTTTGTCTCTCCTATCTGAACTACCTCTATCGAAGAAACTATGGGAGCCCCAACGCTGAATTCCGTGATGCCATACTCTTTTAAGACCTCTTCCTGCCCCTCGGCAGTGGCCCCACCGTGGGATCCCATTGCAGGAACGATAAACGGGTTTGCTCCAATCTCCTTGACTACCCGGATGACTGAATCCAGGATCTTAACGATATCATAGATGCCCCTGCTTCCCGCGGTTATGGCCACTTTCGATCCGAACTTGATCCTTGAGGATCTTTTTACCCTTTTCAACTCACTTCTGATCACCGAGTCAATATCCCCTACCTTTGTGTTGTCCAATTGCTGTCTGATCTTGACCATTTTAGGATACGGCATGGTTTTTCTCCTATATTTATGATTTATGCTTTTCGGTGCGGTCTAAATTGCTTGTCCGTTTGAATCTCTTTACAAAAACATTAAATGCCTATGCATTTGACTCCTAATTTTAATCTGGCGTATACTTTTTGGGCGGAAGGAGAAATACCCAAGAAGCATACAGAACGCAGTTTGATAAAGTTTCAGAAGGGCTTCCCGGATGAGGAAGCGTGTGCGAAGCACCTTGCAGCGCAGCGATGGTCTGATGGATTTATTTGCCGCAAATGCGGTCACCACGGCCCATCGCCTTTTCCTGCTCACTGTTTACGGACAACCTACTTGATTTCTTTTGCGGAAGCAAACAACTATTTATGTCCGGATTTTGGCACCTTACTAAATTAGCATAAATAAACTATCTTGTTCACGAATAAATTCCTTGGATTTTTTATCCAGTGCCCGGCGGTCAGCCGGACGCAAATAGCCCCCATACCTTCATACTCAAGAGCATTGATTTCTATCGAGTTCCGCGTTATATTAGAAAAGGGTTGGCTTTTGCGGCGACATGGAATCAAGAATCAAATGGCATTCAACTTGTGATCAAGAGGATAATTAAATGATACCTATAATAAATGATTTCCATGAGGAAAAGATTGCAGTCGGCCAGGAACAAGTCGAACTGCGGATCCCATCGCGCAACTACTTGACTACGCTGGCCCCGGCCTATCCTCCGGGTTGCGAGGACGAGATGGCGGAGTTGAATCGAGCTATGGACGAGCCGATTGGCAGCTTGCGGCTTGAGGACATGGCCAGGCCGGAGAGCAGGGTGGTTGTGGTCGTGAATGACATCACTCGTCCCACCCCCAGTTACAGACTGCTTCCCCCGTTGCTGCGCCGTCTGACCGGAGCAGGAGTCCTGGAGGAGCACATCCTGATATTGGTTGCCACCGGGACCCACAGAGCCAATACCCCCGAAGAGTTGGTGAAGATGCTGGGTGAGGAGGTATGCCGCAAACTCCGAGTGGTGAATCACAACTGCACTGATGATACTAATTTGCAGCACATAGGAGTGACGGCCGGCGGCGTTCCCGTGGTTATCAATCGGCAATACCTGGAGTCCGACCTTCGGGTGCTGGTCTCCAGCATCTACCCGCATCAAAGCGCGGGCTTCTCCGGAGGCCGTAAAAGTGTCATGCCCGGCCTGTCGGGTTTAGATGCCCTGAAGGTCCATCACGGCCCACAGGTTCGCCCCAAGAATCCCTCCGCTGGTTGGTTGGAGGGGAACCCTTTCCATATCGGGGCGCGGGAGGCTGCTCGAATGGCAGGTGTGGATTTCATCTTCAATGTGGCCCAGAACCAGAAGAAGGAGGTCACCCGCGCAGTAGCCGGGGTCATGGATGAGGCCTGGGCTGAAGGCGTGGAGGCGTGCCGGTCCATTTACGAGGTGAGGGTGCCATCTCATGCCGACATTGTTGTGGTGAGTCCCGGTGGTTTCCCAAAGGATTTTAACCTGTACCAGGCTCAGAAAGCCATGTCTACAGCGGAGATCCTGGTACGTCAGGGGGGCGTGATAATCCTCATGGCCCAGTGCCCCGATGGTATCGGTTCTCAGCAATTCTATGAGTGGATGGCCGAGGCCGGAAGCCCAGAGGAAGTCGTTAACCGCTTCAACCTGGAGGGATTTACCATCGGCTCATCCAAGGCGTTTATGTTTGCCCGAGGACTCACCAGGGCCAGGCTAATCGTGGTAACTAAGTGTATTCAGGCCCAGACATTGGAAAAGATGTTTGCATCACGAGCTGATACCTTCGATCGCGCACTGGCCATGGCCTTCGAAACCGTGGGCCAGGATGCATCAGTGATGCTCGTTCACAGCGCTTCCGACCTTATGCCGGTGGTGGAGGAGGATCAGCGGGAACAGGATGACACCGTGATGCAGCAATAAACAATAACCCGGTCAAAGTCGTAATAATTGATTTCCATTCAATAATCCTTTTGCTGTAAGAAGACCGATCACGAGTGATCGAAGTCCTTGTGAGCTCGGTGGGAACATCAGGAGTTTCTCTAAAAATTCAGGTTAATTTAACAAAATGCTTTTAACTTTAACAGAATAAAGCAATCCAAAAGTTAAAAAGGCATTTCAATTAAGGCGTTGCCTTTATTATTTTTCTCTAAACAGAGCGCCTTTTGAAAATGCCACACATATAAAAATAAAAACATTTGGGAAAAATGTTGCGTGTTATTTAATTCAGGCATACAGGGTTGATAGCTCACCTTACCACGTCAGCGGCTAAGTGGGCACCGAAGGCCCAAGAAAATTAGGACTGGAGCCTGCAATTGCTCTCCTGTGCTTCGCAAACTCCTGGCCTTCCCTGCGTTCCGGTAAGGTGTGCTACCCTAAGAAATTTTTTTGCTAGCCAGCGCGGAGACGAGTATTGTGGGCTTTCCACTCTTTTTCCTTTTAAATTATTAGGGAAACTCCTGGCATAGAAATCCTTGACAAACATTTAATCTATGATAATCTGCACTAGAGCAACATTAATCAGCGATATGTGTTTGATGTTATGGAGAAGTAAGGAGGTGGTTCACTAAGAGATTCGCAGATTTTTCTTTCCAATTCCAGCCCTTTCAGCGAGGAAAAGATGGTATTTTAATGCCATCCAAGCAAACTGAATTATCTGGCAAGTGTGGGGAATGACATGATTTCTCCGGGCAGGATGCTCAAAAACGCGCGTGAATCCCAGGGTATATCTCTCAAGGAGGTGGCCGAGTCCACTAAGATATTACAGCGTTACCTCGAGGGGCTAGAGGAGGAAAACTATGAATATCTTCCGTCCAAGGTTTACATCAGAGGGTACCTTCAGTCTTACGCCCGATTCTTGAAAATCGATCCCGAAGAAATCCTGCGGTATATGCCTGAAGATTATCTCCGCTCCGAATACCGTCAAACGTTGCCGCCCATTCAAAAAAAACGATCTTCTAAAAGCAAAAAAAGAGTCCGGCTAAATTTTGTGCACTATACGGCTCTTGGTGCTTTACTTTCGGCGTTGGGAATTGGTCTCATAGTATGGATAGGATCCCATGGGGAAGGCACAAAACTGGCGGAACTGAGGTCAAGAGTCTCGGCCCCATTTATTAAGGCAAAGCAACACGACTTCCGCCGGGAGAACCTGACTCCGACTTCCACCCAGAATCAGCCTGAAGCAAGGTCCAAGCCGGCTGAGGCTAATGAAAATCCTCCCCACGCCATCCCATCTCAGGACAGCGTGCTTTCTTCACACATCGCATCCCGGCCAAGCTCAGTTCCTCAGAAAATTCGTGATTTGCGGGGAGATACAGCAGCGCCTGAATCTCGCACAGGCGAAATGGTCGCGGAAAGGAGCAATACTTTATCCCCAACTCCAAGAGCCGTGTTTGTGCACGGCGGGGAGAATGAGCCGGGATCCTCGGCTTCAACACAAAGGAAGGCACACTCTCCCGCTGATCTGCTACAACAACCGATTCTGCTCGACCCCATCACCAGCCCGCGTATCAGGTCGGCCTCAGCCGTTACTGCCCAGCAGGGAATTATCATCGATAAGTATTGTATTTGCACGGGGGTGAAAGATCGCGCTCCGCAGGACAACAGGTTAGTCTTTTCTACCAAGGATGAGCGCGTTTATACTTGGATGCGTGTAAAAAACGCAATACCACCAACGCTGATTCGGCACATATATTATTTTGGAGGGGAAAAAGTTGAGGATATCGCTCTGAATATCCCCTATTCCAGCATGCGGACCTGGAGTTACAAGACCATCAACCATACATTCTGGGTTGGAAAATGGCGAGTCGATATCGTAACGAAGGATGGCAAGGTCTTGGAGAGCATCGAATTCCAGGTTGCCCCATAAGTACACATCAAGGATAAAGCCTTTTAACCATCTCACCGAACCGGCGTCCGAACCGGGTACACTCCTTGCGGGCGCGATCATCCGGAGCTCCAATGGACACAGGGCCGTAATGGTCGCCGGTGGCATCTCCCTCGATTACCATGCCGTGGATGAGCAATGTATGGAGCACGCTGAGAATGGTGGTTTCATTGCCTCCTCCCACGTTGGCCGATGACGTGAAGGCTCCCCCAACCTTTCCTGCCAGGCGGCCATGATACTTGACGCTATCATCCAAAAGCTCCTTTACCACTCCGGGCATCACGCCGTAATAGGTCGGGCAGCCGAACAGGAGACCTTCATACTCCAGCAAATCTTCTGGAGAGGTATCCTGGATTTTCTTCATTTCAACGGCCACACCGACCTCAGTGATTCCTTGGCGAATCAGTTCGGCCATTTTTTCCGTATTTCCGCTGCGAGTGTGATATACTATTAAAATTCTGGCCATGTATCTCTCCTTGGTGCGCAAACATGTCACAAAATAATTTCTATCTGATCATCATTCTTTTGATGCCATTTCCCGGCGCAATGGTCAAAGGCGAAAGGCGCTTATTTCTGAAAGATCCTTTATTCTCAGAGTAAAGCCGCGACGGGCCGCCTCCCTGCGTTTGTGACCCGAAAGACCGACTCCTCCCGGAAGAAGAAAAGCTGCGCGATGGGACATGAGAGCCTTTTATCCTGGAGCTGCCACTGCTAGCTGCCGGTGGAGAGATTTTCGGGCTTTTCCGGGGATACGAAAACGACTTTCCACGATATTGGCCGCTGCCCCTTCTTGAAGCTTCTGAAGGTGTCGATTTGATCGAAGAGCCACCTTTCCATGATGGCACCTTCTTCCAAGAACGGGGGCGAGCATCAGTTGAGCTGGAGATTTTCCCACTGGGTATCTGCCTGCTGTTCCATAAAGAAGATGGTCCTGGCGCTTTGGGTTGGGGCTTGTCGGGATTTCTCGTGCCGTTATTTAACCCGGGCTTTGAGCTCTTTTCTCCCGATGTCCCAGGCGCACTATATTTTTGCAAGCTTCCCGGATACTTTTTAAGCCCATAAGGAGTGCTCGGCCTGGATGGGGTGCCATAGGACCTGGGTTTTTCAGAAGCCCTATCGGATTCAGGCCGGAGGTGCCGATCTGTTCCCACCTTGGGCTGGGAGTTCGATCGCTGTCCTTTTATCTTATGGAATTTATCGTAAGAATAGTCGGTGCCGAGTTTTCTTTTCTGTTGCACAGCCCCGGAAACGCTGGCTTTTCCAGTGGAAGGCTTTTCGCTCAGCGCCCCCTTCTTTGAAATGCCGGCGGAAACCGACCTGCGCTTCTGCTTCCATTTATCGGACCATTCGAAGCCTTTTTTCGGCAAATCCTGCCTTCGGATGGCAGTTGCTGGATTGGGTACCATGGTCTGAGGCTTGGCCTTGACATTAGGCTGGGGCACCGCTGAGGCAGGATCTAATTTGTGTCCATCCCGGATTGCATTTGCATATTTCAAGTTCTTTTTCCCGTACAAGAACGCAGAGATGGAAAGTCCTGAGACTGCCTTATGATGCCTAACATTGTGATGCTTGTGGTGCACGCTACCCCAGGGGGGCCGAGGATGTCGGTGAACATTTCCGTAAAAATATAAATTCACGCTCCAGGGGCCAAAATAGCCGTATCCATAATACAACTCGCCGGGAGCCAGTGGTAGCCAGTAAATGTATGCCCCCGTCTGCCACCACCCTACGGCACCAGGGCACCAGTAAATATGGTGGGGATAGGGAGGTATCCAATACCACCCGATTCCCACCCCATAGCTCCATCTGCCATAATGGAATGGGATCCAGCCCCAAGGCCAGTAAGAAATCCAGACATAATGCGGGCTTCGCCATATCCATCTGCCATAGCGAAAGGGGGCCCACCATGCAGGAACTGCTGAAGGTACCCACACCCTGCCGTATTCATGGACATAAGCCCACCGCCCATATCGGTTTAACTCGTATGTGTATCTATGGAGCGGTTCGGGTACGTACACCGCCTCACTCTCTTCGTAATAGTCGTAGGTTGGTATAGAGGATGTCTCTTTCGAGGAATAAGAACTGTCAGTGTAAGCTGATGACTCGGTTTCAATGTAGCCGCCGTCACGGGCGATCATGGTCCTGCCCGCTCCCATTCGGCTGCTGGTTCCCTCGGTCTCAACCACCGCTTCGCCTTGTATGATCGAGACACGGGAGGAGTTTTCAGACTCGATGCTTTCCACTTTTAAGACTGTGGGAGACTCCGCCTGCAAGGAAAGATTGGGTGTATCCACTTGCACTATCAGGCTGGAAGACCCGTATTCGTTCAACACGGCGTAAACCATTCCATTCGATAGAGCCACCCGAAGCTGATCTTGATTACCAAGTGTCTGGAAGTCTTCAATCTTCAGCAAGCACTGATCGCTCATTCGCAGTGTGGAACCACCCATATGATTGATCTCTACCCAGGCCTTCTGGCCTGTCCAGATTCTATCGCCCCTCAGCAAGGGGAAATTTAAAGTGGCGGCAGACCACTCATCATTTCCCTCCACCTTGATCAATACCTCGCCCTCCAGCCGGTGTATCCAGAGCTGCCCCATAGAAGAGCTTGCCCACCCGAACTGGGGGAATCCCCAAACGACTATGAGGAACATGATCAAGGCGATCAATCTTCCGCTTGTCATATAAATAATTTTAATCATGGCTCACCTCCCCCGCCTTGCAGGAAAAAGCCCAAGGCAGTGGCCGTTTGCCTTTGTAATGTTTATTGTTTGCTCTTTATCCATTCCGATGATTTGTACATTTTTAGGGCTTCGGTAAAAAATGCCTGCTGCGATTGCCGTCGCTGACTGTCCACTTTTCCTTCAAGATGCACACAATAAGGGCCTCGCTTCTTGATAACAAATCGAGCGGTTGGCTCTAAATTAAAATATACAACAAAAATCGAAATGTGACAATACCTTGGCGGTAGATTTGCAAGGAGTATAGCAAGTTGAGCGGGTGGAATTGCAGGGTGGAGAATTTATTGGTGATCACCGATCCCCATTTAACTAGCGCGCTCAGGTAAACCCGCCTGTGCTGGGCGCACATGATGATCCTACCCCTTTGCCGCTGCCCTGGCTGCTGCATGCGCTAAATCTGGACATCAGACGATGCACCTCACTGCTTCCACAATCATCGCAATGAACACTGGCGGACTTACCACTGCCCATGATCAATTTTTCAAAGATCTTACCACACTGCGAACATTGATACTCGTAAATTGGCATTGAAAGAACCTCCTTTAACCTCTAATAAGCGTCCTGACCCTCGATTCACCTGCATGTCAATAGTTTCTTATCTTCCAGGGTAGATTCCATGGCCGGTGCTATCGGGAACATACACTTCTTTTATATAAAATTATAACGCCTCTTGCAACAATGTCAAGATAAGATCAAGAAATCGTGGACTCTTGACAAACAAAGCGAAGGCGATATAGTTATATTCTTACTTAAGGATAGGAGCGTTGCCGAATTACTTTCAATGTATAGAATTTCCCCTTCTGTGATTAGATATAATGAACTCATCTGCCCGGAGGACAAATTGAGTCCTCGCACGCTTGGGCATGATCTGCCATCCTTTTAAGGAATGGCGGGAAAATAGGCATAGTTTGGAGGAGGAAGCATTAGGATTATAATTTGTTTTTCATTTTTCCATAGATAAGGTGAAAATTTCAAGCATTAAAACCCGATAAGAATAGGTTTGGTGCAAATCCCTAAACCACGGCAGCCAGGTCATCCACCAGCCGCTGGAGCACTTCAAGAGAAAGGTTCATGCTTCTGATTATCAGGTGGGTCTCTCCGGCGCATTTCTCGTATCTGACCAGATCAGCCCGGCCCTTTTCCTCAAGCATAAGCTCATAGTAGCATATGCCCTTTTCCCCTTTGGCGGGGGGCGAACTTCTAATCTGGCAGACACCCTCCCCACAGTCGATCTCCACGATATTCAGATCTTCCAGGAGATAACCAAGGTGTTTGGTCACTTGCTCGGCCCTTAAACGCAACGCCGCCGGAGGCGTCCCTGTCGCTCCCCGTACAGCGGTTCGCTCCACCAAAACGCTCCTGGCCAGGCACCCCAGCCTGTCGGCATCTTCCAGCTCTAAATGCGCTTGGATCGAACCAGCAGCAGCCTCAACAGAATACCTGTCCTTTCGGCTGCCAGCTGCCATTTGTTCAGAAGTCTGCTCAAGCAAATGCTGAACTATTAATTTTCCAAGAGACATTTGGGAACCCCCTTCGACTTAAATCCACACTGTTGACTTAACTCTGCAACTCTATGATCGGTTGTTGTCTAGCAGCTCTTTACCTCACTCCCATCGAAGCACAAGTGCTTCGGTTTTCCGTCTTCCATGGTTTCCAGGTGGACCGGCCGCTTCCATATCCTTCCTATATTCCGGAGCACATCTTTGGCTTGATCCATACGCAGGTCGATCCCTTCATGAACATGCCTCAGTAATAGCTCCCCGCTGTTCTTATAATTTTCGTCTTCCACAAGGATAATAGGCTGGCCGAAATTTGTAAGGCTGAAAAGCAATTTCTCCCTGATCCACTTGAAGTCTCTGCTTTCGATCTCGTAATGGTTGGACGCCGGATCGTAGCGGAATGTGAACAGCTTTTGTTTTTCACAGAACTCGGGGGTGAGGAACTCGTCAATAAAGGTTACATCATTGTAAAGGCGGCGCACTTCACAGATTTTCTCACGCCCCAGGCCCAACTTGAGATCCCAGTTTCTCCGATCGACCATGTTGTCGCACTGCTCATATTCCTTTCCAAAACGGCCCTTGTCCCATCTATCCTCTATATCCCGGAACAGCTCCATCCCGAGCTTATATGGGTTCAACCGACCCGGAATGGTGGACAGTGTTCCTGAGTGGTGATCAGCGTAGTCGACGAGTTCGGCGTCTCTAAGGGCCCGCTCGGTCATAATGCGTGAGTGCCAATACGTGGCCCAGCCCTCGTTCATAATCTTCGTCTGTCCCTGAGGGGCGAAATAGTAGCTCTCTTCCCGTATAATGGAGATGATATCACGCTGCCAGTTCTTCAGGGGAGCGTGATCGATCAGAAAGAGCATCACATCCCTCTCCGGTTGTTCTGGGAATTTCTCCAGGGAGGCGGGGGCGGCTTCCATCCTGTTGCGCTCCATCTCCAGGTAGCTGGCGGGATTGATGAACGGGTCCATATACTGTTTGCTTCGGAGGCGGACAGGCTTTTTCTCTCTAGCCTTTTGTTCGAGCTCCTCATCGTTAAGCTGCCTCTCCCGACGCTTGATAAAAGGTTGATGGAAATCAATAAGATTCTCGATGGAAAAACAAATGTCTATGAAATCCTCCACCTCACTGTGCCCATGCTTTTCAATGTAGTTACGAATTCGAGTTCCATGGTTGGCCATCTCATTAAGCATATTGCGGTTGGTGTGCGAAAACCACAGATTGTTCTTGAAAAAATCGGAATGGGCGAAAACGTGACCGATCACGATCTTCTGGTCCACCTCGTTGTTGGACACCAGAAGATAAACGTAGCATGGATCATTGTTGATGACCATCTCGTAAATCTTGTGGAGGCCATATGCGTAACCTTTGCTAATTTGCTGGTACTCCATGCCGAACTTCCAGTGAGGGAATCTCCCCGGGAAGCCGCCATAGGCTGCAATCTCGTTCATCTGGGCATAGTCCACCACTTCGAAGATGGTCTCGAAGAAATCAAGCCCATACTCCAGGGCGCATTCGCGGATCTCCTCGATATTGCGCTGTATGCTCGATGGCAAACAGATCTCAGGACCTCTCATTTGCCTTTCCCTAAAAAATCCACAATGGCCTTCGGTATGTCTTCTCGGTCATTAATCTCCGTGTTAATGAGTTTATTTTCTTCTCCGAATTGGTGCCGAAGGTCGTGGATGAAGCGTCCCGATCCATATAAGCTGACCACCTGGCCATAGCAGAAGCAGTTGGACGCTGGCAGCAACTTCTTCTCCAGGATTTTTAAACATATCGAAGTGTCGTTCTCAGCACCTCCTCCGCTCCAGTTATCACCATCGGAAAAATGAAACGGATAGATGTTCCAATCTTCAGGGTTGAACTGTTCATAGATGAGTCTGGCGCACAGATCGTATGCCGAAGATATGCGCGTGCCGCCGCTCTCCCTAGTGTGATAGAAGGTCTGCTGGTCCACCTCCCGTGCCTTGGCGTCATGGATGATGTAGCGGACCTCGAGGTGTTTGTACTGTGAGCGCAGCCATGTGTCCAACCAGAAGGCCACCAGCCTGACGAGCTCCTTCTGTTCCCGCCCCATGGAACCTGAGACATCCATCATATAGATTATCACCGCATTGTTCTGCGGTTCCTCCGACTCGGTCCAAGATTTGTAGCGTCTGTCCTCCCGTATAGGTATCACGTTGAATATGTCCTGATCCGGCATTCCCATGGTAATCTGCCGTTTGAGGCTCTGCATATAAGTGCGCTTAAAGTGCCGGAGAGACTCTGGTCCAACGCGGCTGATGGTTTTATAACGGTCGCGTCGGGAAACCACGTTTTTCTTTCCCCGGGGCTCGATATTAGGCAATTCCAGCTCCTCGCCCAGAATCTGTGCAAGCTCCTCCAAGGAGATCTCGACTTCCAGTATATGCTCTCCGGGGAGGCTGCCGGCCTCGCCGCCCTCGGAATCTTCACCTATGCCGATGGGTGTCCCCTCTGCTCCCTCACCCTGTCCCACACCTCCAGTTTGCTTGAAGTCATACCGAAACCGGGGAATCTCGATCTGTGGTAGGGGAATGGAGATAATATCTTTTCCCTGTCTGCCTATGAGCTCACCCTGGGTGATATACTTGCGAAGGTTCTCCTTGATCTTCCCCCTTATGATCTGTCGAAAACGGTGAAGGTCTTTTTCGATACGCTGGATCATACTCTCCTCTAAGTTAAATAGGCGTTATCTTGTGGCCCTCATGGTCTTGATATCGCCTCTTGCAAAGATGCTAGCCACGTAATGGAGCACGTCCGTGGCGCAAATATCACAGTAGCCGTGGTTCTTGATTAACCGATCCTTGACGATGTCAATCTTTTTCTGCGTTTCTCGATCCACCACGCTGGAAACTAGCGACGTGAGTTTGATGGTGTCCTTTTGGTCCTCGAACAACTTAAGCTCCAGGGCTTTCTGAAGTCGTTCATTGGACTTGAAATCGAACCGTTTGCCCTCCACCGCCAGCGCGCCGATATAGTTCATTATCTCGCGCCGGAAGTCGTCTTTTCGGGTTTCCGGAATATCGATCTTCTCCTCGATGCTTCGCATGAGCCGCTCATCGGGCTCTTCGTCCTCTCCGGTGAAGCGATTCTTGACCTTCTCATGCTGGGTATACGCCTTCACGTTGTCGATGTAATTGGCACAAAGCCTGTTGACGGCCTCTTCGTCGGCACTTATGGCACGCTGGACCTCGTTTTTAACTATGTCTTCGTATTCTTCCTTGACCACCGAGAGAAGGTCGCGGCAGCGGTTGCGCTGCTCCTCGGAAGTAATAAGAGAGTGGTGCCGAAGGCCCGCTTCCAGCTCGTTGAGGACCATGAAGGGATTGACGCATCCTTCCCCTGCTTCGGACACCAGGGCGTTGGATATTTTATCCTGAATATAGCGGGGTGAAATTCCTTCCATTCCCTCTCGTGCCGCTTCATCCTTGAGCTCTTTTATGTTGTCCTCAGTGAATCCGGGCAATGTTTTTCCGTTATACAGCTTGAGCTTCTGTAATAAGGTCAACTTGGCCTTCTTGGGAAGCTCCAGCCGGGTCAGCACCGCCCACATGGAAGCAATCTCTATAGTGTGCGGAGCGATGTGCTTGCCCCGAATGCGCTGGGGATTGTAATCCTTCATGTAGATCTGGATCTCCTCATCAAGACGGGTGATATAGGGGATATCGATCTTTATGGTCCTGTCCCTTAGAGCCTCCATAAACTCATTGTTCTGAAGCCTGCGATATTCGGGCTCATTAGTATGGCCGATGATGACCTCGTCAATATCCGTCTGGGCGAACTTTTTGGGCTTGATGGAGTGCTCCTGGCTGGCACCAAGGAGATCATACAGGAATGCCACGTCCAGCTTGAGCACTTCGATGAACTCGATAAGGCCCCTGTTAGCAATGTTGAACTCACCGTCAAAATTGAATGCACGGGGGTCCGAGTCTGATCCGTAGATGGCGATTTTGCGGTAATTGATATCTCCCGTAAGCTCCGTGCTGTCCTGGTTCTTTTCATCCTTGGGCTGAAAAGTACCGACGCCCAGACGATCTTTCTCGGAAAGAATAAGCCGGCGTACACGAACATTATTGAACACGTTATTCAGCTCACCCCCGCCTTTTTGAAGGTATTCCCAGAACATCCGACGGCAAAACGGACAGAGGTCTCCTTCGACCACTATCTCCCGTCCTGGAGGGACATCCCGATTAAGCTCTTCCAGGATGGCACCGCGCATCTCCGCTGGGATAAGGAATAAAGGCTCCTCGTGCATGGGACATTCAATCCACTCCGGCCCGCCCTCGGGTTCCGGGTTGCGCCAGGCGAAGGTAAAAAGCATGCCTTCGTCCTTGCGAGAGTATGATTCCAGGCCTTTCTTGAGGAGGCGGACGATGGTGCTCTTAGCGCTTCCTACGGGGCCATGAAAAAGTAAGACCCTCTTCTCTGTGCCGTACCGGGAGGCTGCGGCCCTGAAGATCTGCACTAGCTTCATAAGTGGACGATCCAGGCCATAAACAGCGTCTTTCCCATTATTCTCGGAATCTTCGAAAAATTTATAATGAATCAGTTTCTCCCGGTTCTCCGTGTATTCTTCGTACCCGTATGACAGAATCATGTCGTATATGCGCTGGAAAGCGGAACGTGCGATGACGGGATTTCTTTGGAGCATCTCCACGTAATCCTCCATTGTGCCTTCCCAGCATTGGAGACGATATGTTTGTGTGTCTTGCCGTTCAAGGATGTCTGACAAAAGCCGATTATTATGGCCCATAGTCTTACCTCCTCTTTGATTTACTTGCGATATCTTGGACAAATTCATCTTGGATAAATGTATTAATTCACCATTTCCGTATCTGGAAATAGAGGAAAACGTTATGGTATGAGGGGAAAACTAAGCTACTGTAATTAAAAGCGGGATCGTGTGAGTCGAAAAGCAATTAGAGATCGGAAATTAACAAAAATGCAACCGGTCGGTTTTGGAAGAACTTGAAAATCAATGGCTCACTTTTTTCAATTCAGTTTGTTTCGCGCTCCGTGTGGTGAAATAGAAGGAGATAAATTACATTCCATCGGTATATCAGCTCACAGGAAATACAGATCAACTTTAGATCCGGGTTTATGAGTTTTGTCGAATATTCAGTAATTGTATATCCGAGTACATAACCCCGCCATCCTTGGTCCGGATGCCGGAATTTTATCTCCAGCGGGACCTGATCGCATTTCCCTCCTTTATTTCTGTGATCAATTGTTGCTGGGAGCTGTTTTGATGTTGACATTTCCCCCCAAATTGATACATTATCCTGATGGTTCGACCTCAGGTGTACTATAATTATTTTAAATGGTAATATTATTTAATGCAATTAAAAAATAACCGTTCCTCATGGGAAATAGCGTGCTATCCCTTTGTCTATGCCAAGGAAAAAGGAGTTTGAACAGATGCGTACCGTAATACCTGACGATTTCCCCAGTATCATCGCTAATGACGAAGCGCTGGTGTTACTCCGCAAACACGCGGAGGTAGTCCTCTTCAACACCCGGGCTGAATCGGAGGAAGAGTTAATCTCTCGCCTTCGCGACGTCGATGCTGTAATAAACATCAGAGCTTATTCAAAGTTCACTTCGTCGGTCTTCGAGGCATGCCCTAACCTAAAAATTATCTCAGTGCTGGGCATCGGGACGGACAACGTGGACCTGGAGGCAGCGGAACGACACGGTGTTCTGATCTGTAATACGCCTGGCTACTCGGCCATCTCCGTTGGGGAGCATTCCCTTACCCTGATGCTTGCCGCAGCCCGGCAGATCCCTCAGCTAGACTCGGCGCTGCGAGCGGGCCACTGGACCCGGCTTCCCATGATCCAGCTCCACGGCAAGACGCTGGGGATTATTGGCTTCGGGGACATTGCCCGGCAGGTGGCGATTATCTGTCGCGGTATCGGGATGGAGGTAATCGCTTGGACTTTCCACCCCAGTGAGGAGCGGGCCAGGAAGCACAATGTACGCTTCGTGGAGCTGGATGAGCTGCTGTCCACCTCTGAAGTCGTGTCCATCAATATACGTTCATCTCCGCGCACGCAGGGGCTCATCGGCGAACGGGAACTCAAAATGATGAAACCCACGGCCATCCTGGTCAACACGGCCCGGGGCGCCATTGTGGACGAGGCAGCATTGTTGGAAGCCCTGAAGGCCGGCACCATCGCCGCCGCAGGCCTGGATGTTTTTACAACTGAGCCGCTCCCGCCAGACTCTCCATTCCTGTTCCTTCCCAACGTGGTTCTCACGCCGCATACTGCTGGAATTACCCCCGAGGCCACGGCCGCCGGCAACTGGATGGTGGTAAACAACATCATCCAATTTATGCAAGGCAACCCCATCAATGTGCGGAAATCAAAAGAGTAGGAAAAGATGGTGCAGCTGGAAGCTGCTCACTTGCTGAATTCGAAGACAACGGATTGGGGAACTCCGAATTCAGAAATCGATCGGGAAGGGAAAAGGTGTGTAATAATTCTTTTCGATGAAAAGTGTAAAAGTTAAGGGAGAATTTTTATGAGGTAGCTTAAGATTATAGCAGAAAAACATACTGATGGTTGCGTGGCTTATCCTTTGGGGTTTAAAGGGGTTGTGGTCGGACGAGGTGACACCTATGAGGAAGTCCTATCGGACGTGAAATCAGCAATCCGTTATCACAGCGACACCCCTTTGACCATGCCCAATCATCATATCGTCCGGGCCACCCGCTAAAAGCAATAAAAGATGAACCGATAAAAGGGGCCGGATTAGAGAATCACGAAATGAAATCATAGGATTTGTCACTTTTGTTAGGAAATGCATAAGTGATGCACAAATCAAATGCTTGAAGGTAGAGAAGGCCTTAACGATCCAAATAATTGATGGCTTTCGGGATTTTTTGCACTTTATCGTTTTTGATAAGGATTGGAGAATTGACCGAGTTTATTCAATGGGAAGCTAATGCATCAAACGCGGCAAAAAGGTCATAATCTGCGGGTAAAATATGCTAAGGAATATGACGGCGAAAATCGGCAGCAGGAACGGTAACACAGCTTTCACTACTTCCTCGAACGATTGCCTTGTAATGGCGGCGAGTATAAACAGCACATTACCAAAGGGTGGTGTACAAACGCCCACCGACAGGCTGATCACCATCAGAACTCCGAAAAAGATCGGATCTACGCCTAAAGATATGATGATCGGAAAGAGAATGGGTGTCAAAATGTTTGTGGCGACCAACACGGACATGAAGCAACCAACAACAATCAGGAAACCGGTGATAATGAAAACAATCACGATGGGATCAGAGCTGATCTTGACCATCTTCTCTGCGATCAGCTGCGGAATCCTCAGGCTCACAAGAAGCCATCCATAAACCGCGGCGAACGCCATGATGAACATGAGGATGCCGGTGAATTCCACTGTCTCCCGAATGATTCGGATCATGTCCTTACAATTGATCTCCTTATAAATGAAAAGCCCCAGAATGATTGCATATGCCGAGGCCACGGCACCAGATTCGGTGGGGCTGAAAATACCGCTGTAAATACCGCCGATGATGATCAATGGTGTGCAGAGGGGAAGAATTGCTTTCTGGAAAGAGGTAAGCATTACCTTGAGGGGAGACCTGGGCCTCAAAGGGATTTTTTGCTTCCAGGAGAAAAAATAAATCTGAACCATCATGATCAATGCAATGCAAATGCCTGGAATGATCCCCGCAATGAAAAGGTCACCTATGGAAACACCAGCCAGCCAGCCATAAATGATCATAGCGATGCTCGGCGGGATGATGGGACCAAGAATGGAGGAAGCTCCCGTGACACCTATGGAAAACTTCAGGGGATAGCCCGAATCACCCATCGCCTTTATCTCTATGGTGCCCAATCCCGCGGCATCCGCTGCAGCCGTGCCTGACATGCCGGCAAAAATCATGCTGGCGACCACGTTGACGTGCCCCAAGCCTCCGCGAAGGTGTCCTACCAGTGTGTTTGCAAAACCGAAGATCCGATCCGTTATGCCGGTGGCATTCATAACATTTGCGGCCAGCACGAAAAAGGCGGCTGACAGCAGTGGAAAATTGTTAAGACCCTCCATCATTCTTAATGCAAACAGGTCGAAGGACAGATCCTCAAGCCCCGAATTCGCAATGATGACTGCCAGAGACGTGTAGCCTATGGCAAACGCGACAGGTATTCCCAGACTGAACAATACAATAAGTACACCCAAAAATATGCCCAGCATCAGCCGCCTCCATCCACCCCCAGCTTGCCCAAGAAGAAATCAAGCACAAACATTGAAAGATAAACAATCATCATAGCGAACCCGATCAAGAGAGGCAGGTAAAAGTATATCATAGACAGTTCCATAGCTGGTGATCGCATGACAGTGGCCACTTGAAGCATCAGGTACACGCCATATAATAATCCGATACAAAATACCAGGCAGAGGATATTCAATATAGATATCAGCAACTCCTTCAATTTTGGTGGGATCCGGATAAGCAACACATCGATGCGAATGTGAACATTACGCTTCAGGCCAATGGAAGCAGACAAAAAAACGGTCCAGATAAAAAGCAAGCAAGCGCTCTCGTCGGCCCACGGCGACGCTATATGTAATGGACGCAAAAACACCGATATAACCACCACCAACACGGAACCCATAAAGCAAACATTGGCGATCAGCTCAATGGCATTACTCAAGTAGTCCACTGCATTTCTTATCATGATGAAGTCCATAACCAATATCCCGGGGATCACGGTAGATCCCCGGGATAAAAGGTGTTAGCTTTCAGCCCCTATTCACTGGGTACGTACTTCATAACGGCCTTCTGAACATCAGGATGCAAGCGTTTTATCTCCTCAAGTATGGCTGGCCGAGCCGCCTTCTTGAAGGACTCGATATCAGGAGTGATGAAGATCATTCCCTTTTTCTTAAGTTCTTCGGCATAAAAGCCATCCTTTTCCCTCTCCACCTTCTCACCATAAAGTCTGGCAATCTCGACGCATTCTCTGATTATTTTTCGTTGCTCTGGTGTAAGCTTTTTGAGCCATACATCACTGGCGACCCACCACCAGGGAAGGTAGACGTGGGCGGTCAGGATAATGTACTTCTGCACCTCCCAAAGGGATCGACTGTAAGGGGAGACCAGCGAGTTTTCGTGGGCTTCCACCTGACCCGTCTTCATGGCCAGGTAAATCTCGGGAGCGGGAATAGCCACGGGCAGGGCCCCAAGTGCTTGCCAGATCCGAAGCCACATGGGGATCTTAGGCAACCGCATCTTGAGGCCTTTTACATCCTTGGCCTCTCTAATGGGCCTGCTTGAGGTCATGTGGCGGGTTGCCCGATATTGAGGGCCATAGTGCACCAGTCCACCCTTTTTCAGCGCCAGCTCGTTGATCTTCTTGCCGAATGGTCCATTGATATACTCCAACATCTGCTCCCAAGTGAAGAGATATGGGATGTTAACGGCATTATATTCTGGTGCATACTGAGCCAAGAATAGCCCACCCGTAAGCGACATTTCCGTCTTTCCGATCTTCATCAGGCCCAACACGGGAATCTCCCCGCCGAGCTGCCCACCCAAAAAAGGCGTCACCACCATTTCACCCTTGGATTTTTGTTCCACCAGCTCTTTAAATTTCAAGATGGAAGCTTCCTCTGCCCCGCCCGGCTTCATCGTACAGTTGACTCCGATTTTGATGGGGCCTGCAGCGGCTACCGGCGGATAGAATGTCATCGCAAATCCAAAAATGATAAGAACGGTAAGCAATTTCCAATGAATCGATCTCATTTTTTCCTCCTTTGTGCTTGTTACTTATTCTGGATGCCATGAACCACCCAACACCGTGTCGTTCCGGTGGTGGTTAAACACTCCATTTCTGCTCGGATCCATCCTTTGTAATGGCTCCTCTGGGAACAGGAACCCCTGCCTCCAGGATGCTGCTGGTGAAGCAAACATCCTTTTTCACACTTCTGAAATATCGAGACACCTTCAGGAGCGCATCCATGATCACGCCCGTGCTCACTCCCATCTCTTCGAACATGAACACAAGATCTTCAGTAGCTGTGTTTCCACTGGCACCAGGGGCAAATGGACAGCCGCCCAGTCCTCCTATTGCGCCATCCAGGATGTGAATTCCGCTCTCGTAGGCTGCGAATGCATTGGCAAGGCCCAGGCCGCGAGTATTGTGCAGATGAATTCCAAAGGTTACGTCGGGAAACTCGGTAACGCAGAGCCTGGAGACTTCCTTAACTTCTTTCGGGCTCCCGAAGCCCACGGTGTCCGCAATGGACATGTCCCGGATCCCGAGGTCATGAAACTGGCGGATAAAGTTTAAAGTCACTTGCGGCCTGATCTTTCCTTCGAACGGACAACCGAACACGGTAGCCATTCCAGCCTTGATATGCATATCCGGGTAGTGCTCTCCAAGGTCCAGAATCCTTTTCAACTCATCAATAGACTCCGATGTGGTGCGCCGGACATTGTTGATGTTATGAGATTCGCTCACCGACATCACGAAGTCCAGCTTTCGGATGCCGCTTTCCAGCGCATTTTGGGCACCCTTGAGGTTCGGGATGAGGGATGAGATTGCGACCCCATCAGTCTTCATGCTCAATACCGCCTTCGCCATCTGGGCCGCATCTTTGAACTGCGGAACAGCTTTTGGGTTGACAAAGGATGTGATTTCAATATCCCGAATCCCGCTGGCCACAATCAGCCTGAAAAGCTCGATCTTTACACCCGTAGGGATGAACTCCGGTATGTTTTGGATGCCATCCCGCAGCATGACATCGCTGATAATCACTCTGGA
>CAZTAS010000015.1:0-44841 GCA_964611635.1 uncultured Thermodesulfobacteriota bacterium | reverse complement strand
CACAGAAACAATCAGTCCTGCGCCTTAAATTACTGAATCGAACGCAACTTTGTATAAGAAGGCACTTCATCGGGCTGTCTTTTGCAACCGTCCCATCTTCCCTGTTTTGCTCGAATAAATTTTCAGGAACCAGATCGATTTCCAGTTGAACTTCGGAATTCCCTATAATGGAATATTTCCGTGGATCTTTTTGACCGCCTTCTTGCCCCGCAACAGCTCCAGGGTCCTTATCAAGACGCGCCGAGTATCGGCAGGTTCGATGACGTCATGGATGCGCAAGGCCCCGGCACCATAATATGGTGTGTAAAATCGTTCCTCGTAATCTCGAATTAACTTTGCCCTGCGAGCCGCGGGATCCTCAGACTTCTTTATATCTTCTCTAAACAGGATCTCCACAGCAGCTTCAGGGCTCATCACGGCGATTTCTCCTGTGGGCCAGGAAATGATCCGGTCAACGCCCAGCGCCAGGTGTCCGCCCATTGCCGTGACACCGCCGCCATAGGCTTTCCGGAGAATGACGGACATAATGGGGGTTGTGGCTTCGCTGATGGCATAAAGGACTTTTGCACCGTGTCGGATGATCCCTGCATATTCCTGTTCTCTCCCTGGAAAGTAGCCCGGTACATCCATGAGGAATACGATGGGGATGTTGAAGCTGTCGCAGAATCTGATGAAGCGTGCGCTTTTATCCGATGAGTCAACGGTGATGGAACCACCCAGAATCCTTGGCTGATTGGCAATGATTCCCACTGGATACCCATCAAGGCGCGCAAAGCCGGTAATGAGGTTCTGTGCCCACTCCCGCTTAACCTCAAGAAAGTCCCCTCCGTCCACGATCTTCTCGATGATTAAGTGCATGTCGTAGATTTTCTTGGATTCTACCGGTAAGATTTCTTCTAGCCCCTGAACGTCCTTATCTGGGTCATCCCCCATAGGGGTGCGCGGGGGGTGTTTTTCGCAGTTAGAGGGGAGGAACCCGATGAGCTTTCGCATGGTCTGAAAGCATACTTCCTCGGTCTTGCACCGAAAATCGCAGCATCCTGAAATACGAGCGTGAACCCTGGCCCCGCCCAGCTCTTCCAGGGAGATGTCCTCTCCAGTGACCTCCTTGACGACCCGGGGGCCTGTGATGGTCATGCGGCTTATTCCATCCACCATGAAGATGAAGTCAGTCAGGGCAGCGCCGTATACTGCATTGCCGGCGCAGTTGCCAAGGATGGCGGAGATCTGGGGTATGATGCCCGAAGCCTGGGAGAAGCTGTAAAAGTTGGAGCCGATGGAGATGTGGGTCTCCCTTACGATACGCTCACCGGCTGAGTCGTTGAGTGCCACTATGGGGACCCGCATCATGAGAGCAGTGTCAATAATGTGTGCGATTTTATATCGGTGAACGGCCCCAACCGATCCTCCCTTGATGGTTGCGTCCTGTGAAAATATGCATACCTGCCGGCCGTCAATCTTCCCATGGCCGGTCACAATGCCATCACCGAAACCGTATGGTTTGCTGAGGCTGAATTCCAGATCGCCCAGAGCGTTTATCTCCACAAAACTTCCGGGATCCAGGATATTTTCCAACCGCTCCCGCGCCGTTAGCTTGTTTTGCTGATGCTGACGGGCAATGCGCTCCGGTCCGCCTCCCATTTGAACGCGCTGCTTTAACTGCCGCAGCGTCCGGATCTTTTCCTCAAGACTCATTTGAACTCCCTTAAGAATACAAGCTATATGCCTCGTGCCCGGAGGCAAACCCTTCGAGACAAGGCAGATAATATCAGAGGATCATCATTCTTGCCTTTGTACCAGTTCCATCAACACGCCTTCGGTTGACTTCGGATGAAGAAAGGCGACCATCGAGCTATGGGCACCTGGTCGGGGTTCGGCATCGACAAGCTTGATGCCTTTTTCCTGCAGCGCTTTCATTTCCTCCTTGACATCCGCGACCTTGAATGCAATGTGGTGGAATCCTTCACCCCGTTTCTCTATGTGTCGTGCAATGGGGTTGTTCGGGTCGCTGCTCTCCAGCAGCTCGATCTCCACATCGCCGACCCGGACAAACGCGCCCCGCATATCGCTATGCTCGAACCGGTCCTCAACTTCCAGGCCTAAAATGTCACTGTAAAGAGCCAGAGTCTTCTCCACGTTCTTCACCGCAATGCCAAGATGGTCAATCTTCTCGATCATAACTCTCCTCCTAATACTATTTGTTGGTTAAAGTCCAAAAAGGACAATCAAGCGGGTTTTATTCCGAAATTTTTTAAGAATCACTCATGGTATATTTTATTGATTATCTTGAAGTCATCTACCAGATTTTTTCGCTCCCGTCAAAGTGAAAAGCAATTATAAAAACTTTGTATTATGGATCATCCGCAGAAAAGAGCGATCATTCCTGAAAAGGGCTTCCCCTCGTCTCTTGAGTGCCCACTTAAAATAGGAATTTTCTGGAACCGCATCCGAAATCTTCAGAACAACGGCTGAATGGTCTTAATGCCGGTTGAAGATGAGCGGAAAAGTATGCCAGGACTTCTTGTCTCGTTGGGGTAATGGGAGAAAACCCCTCGCCTTCACGCGAAGACTTTAGCATGCTTGGGGCAGGGAAAATTAAGCTGTTCCTTAACAGGGTGAAATTGCCATGTCTCCTTTTTATTTCCCTTCCTTCACTTCAATATATTAAGCTTTCTTCACCGGGCAACGCCCTTTCCAAACCATATCGCTTCACAATTGCTAATAAGTTTGCTCAATGTATAGCCTGGAAAGGCGCTGTGCAGAACGCCCCTACCAGATCCCACGTCCCGGGCTGCGCAAACGCCCCATAGTATGTCCATGTCCCGGTAGCAGCGCTCACATCGATGGTGCATCCTTGTATTTCAAAGTTTTCAAGTTCTATGACATCAAAAGATGGCACCGTTGGACCTGCCACCTCGCCCCGGGTGCCGAACTGATAAAACGTGCCGTCCGGCCTCTCAAGCACCAGGTAGAGATCCACCGTGTTACCAGATGTCCCGCAGAACAATGATATTTTTATCACCGGGGTTTCGCCTGAGCGGTAGCTGGTCTTGTCCAGCTCCAGCCACATTGCGGGCTTAATCTGCTGCACATCGATGCTCGCATCAGCCGTGGAGCCTGCCTCCACCGTAACCATGGAGGAATTAGGGGAGATGAAGCCCGCATCGGCCGTCAGGGTGTGGACACCCGCAGGAAGGACCATCAAGTAACGTCCGTTCACCGTCATGGCCGCTCCTCCCAAATCCGATGTCACGTTGACTCCGGGGAGGAGGCGCCCCCTGCGGTTGCGCACCACCCCGGCCACTACACCGGTTCCACTTCCACGTACCCTGAAAGAGTAACTTGCCGGCTGGGGGCATGTTGTCTGAACCTCAACGCTCCATGTCCCGGCCGCGGCATTTTCAATCAACACTTGCCCGCTGGCGGTCAAGTCATAAGGCCCATATATTGAGCCATCGGGGCCAGTTATGGTGAGTTGAGTGACACATTCCTGCCGGATTATCCTGGATGCTCCACCTGATCCATAATCGAAAATCAGCGTCTGGCCCTGCACCGGGTTCTCTAAGGCATGCCTTTCCGGCTGATCAGAGGACACCGTTCCCCGGACATCGGCCAGTATCTCCAGCGAGGCATCGCCGTAACCCGCGGCCCCACATGAATCTCTCGCTGTTACCCGCACTACTCGCTGGCCTATGGGTGCATCATCAGGAACCGTTAAGGTAACCGACCAAGTGCCGTTGCTCTCGGTCAGTGTTGTATTTTCATAGAATCCAATAGTGCAAAGATTCACGGTGACTGAGACGATGTCCTCTATCCCATCCGGATCAGAGACCTGGGCTGTGAGTGTAACACTCCGGCCTGGTGAGGCGCTTGATGGAGAAATGGAAGCTGTGACGCTAGGCGCTGTGGGTTCCAGGCAGAGGGCCACGCTGCTCGTTTGATCGGCAACTATGGTCACTTCCTGGCTGGCATCCCGGTAATTACTCGCCGAAGCAATGACCGTGTAAGTGCCAACAGGCACATCCGTAAATGAAAAAGAACCATCGATGCCTGTGGAGGTGCTCGGTAACTGAGAGGGACTTAATGATACCGCGGCCCCGGCGATGGGGCCTCCTGTTTGTGCATCGCGCACCACGCCTTCTAGCACGGATACTGATGGCTGGCTTACATCACGCTCGATTCGTCCTGTAAATGTACCCTCCCAGTAGCAATCACCCCACCGAGGTTGCTCGATAAGGGTGCCTTCAACATATCCGTCTGACACCCTTCCCGTTGCCACAAGATTAACATTATCAGAATGAACCCAACCACTCCCTTCAACAAATACAAAAGATTGCATTGCAAAATCAACTTGATTATTTGATACAGATCCCCATAAATTGACCGAATATTCTTCATCTTCGTACGTGTTGGTCCAGTAGCCATAAAGCGTGCATCCAGTTTGCTGGACATATAAGATCTCATCATGCGATGAGTACTCCGGAGTGAAGTCCGGCGGGCACCTATCAATGTCTTCGGCATGTATGACCCATCGTCCTGCCACATTGACGCACTCCTCGGCCATAGCTGAGACATGTATCGAGAAAAATAAAAAAATTACTAATATGAGACACAGGTTTTTCTTCATGCGTATCATGTTTCACCTTGCAAAATAAAAGCTTGTCTTACCTCGCACGAAAGTTTTTATAAATTTCTGGAAGTCTTTTGTTCCTAAACGAAAAAAACCCATCTTCCCGGGAGGGAAAAACAAAATTTTCTGCGACTATTTTATCCATGGCCCCTCAAGGTTGAATGTAACAGAGGGCAAAGGCAAAGAATTCTATTCTTTTGTTGAATTATCACACACATCGAAATGCATTTCAAATTTTATTTATTCGGAAGAAAGACTACTCAAACATCCTCTCAGCATTAAGAAAAATAATTAAATACTTATAAATAAAAACAATTGCGCGAATAATTATGTTATGATAACCAATAAAAGAGCGTTTCGTAAGGATTGCGATCGTTGGAAGGGTGCCTAATGTGTTAGGCGTGCAAAGAGCAAATAATGAAAACCACGGCGACAAACTATTCCGGGATCCAACCCGAAAGGGTAAAAAAGCTGGAGATGGCTGATCACCCATGAGACTTACTCTAATTTTTCCCCTATCACATTACTTGCTCTGGAGCAGGCAGTAGGCGGAGGTCCAGCGCCCGGAGACGGTGAATTTATCCAAGCTATAAGGCGGATATTCTGTATCAATGCTGTTTGGCGGCCAGTCAACGAGGTAGAATTAGAGGGTAAAAGGCTAATGACCTCTTCGTGCAAGATCGAGGGAAATGTGCTGATCTTCAGGAATATTTTGAAAATAAGTTATATCCAAAGGGATAAAGCAGCAAGCGTTGTGCCTTTGCCACCCGAAAATGTACATGAGAAAGTTTTGAAGAAGTTCCAGGAGCACCTCCCTGTGATCGGCGGATCGATTGGTGGAGTTGAAAACTGTATTGGGAAATAGCTGCAAAAGTGCACATTCAATTAATTGTAAGGTATCTCATTAGTCTGTCGCGGGAGGGGGGTGGCGTTTGTAACTATCTAACCTCTTGCCCTGCATGAATACCCGCTTTTCTGCCTTTAAAGAATTTCTTCAGGGCCTAATTTGTTTTAATCTCTTGAATATTTCTTGAAATAAAACATAATTCTTCGAAACAATTTTACGACCTGGATGACGTGAGTTTCTTGCGGCTCAGGTATCAACCAGTTAGACGATGAACGTGGGAGGATTCGGCAATCAATGGATGTTATTTTGATGCTGTAGGTAAAAAGGGAAAAAATATGATTCCAATACTATCAGTGGTAGGAAGATCCAACAGCGGAAAGACTACGCTACTGGAGAAGCTTATCCGGGAGTTGACCACACGTGGGCACCGTATTTGCACGGTAAAGCACGACGTCCATGGCTTCGAGGTGGACCGGGAGGGCAAGGATAGCTGGAGGCACAAGCAAGCCGGGGCGCACACCGTGATTCTGTCTTCCCCGAAGCGGCTGGCACTCATCCGAGATGTCGAGTGCGACCAGAGCCTGGAGGAGATTCGCGGCCGTTTCATTCGGGATGTTGATCTGATCCTCTCGGAAGGGTATAAGAGCGACATACATCCCAAGATTGAGGTCTATCGGAAGGCAGCGCATCCAGAGCCGTTGTGCACAAGCATGGATGCTCTAGTGGCGGTAACCTCCGATATCCCTCTGGATCTTGGAGTTCCGTGTTTGGACATTGATGATGTGAAAGGTCTTGCTGATATCATAGAGGGGCTTTTTCTTCGGCAGCGCAAGGAACAATCCGTATGGTTAATGGTGAACGGTCGCAGGATTTTACTTTCCCCTTTCGTACATCAGATTCTGTTGAGCACCATACAGGGCCTCCTTGGCGCTCTGAAGGGGTGCGAAAACGCGGAGCAGATCGAGCTTCGGATGGAATAAATAGAGGATGTCTTGAGCGATATGGAACATATGGCACAAGTTTGGCCAGAAGTGAACGACGTGGGGGGTATTATTCTGGCCGGAGGCCAAAGCCTACGCATGGGCACAAATAAAGCGCTAATCCAGATTCATGGGCAGAGGCTCATTGACCGTGTAGCCGCAATACTGCTCCGCATTTTCCCGGAGGTGATCATTATTGGCGACAATTTAGGGCCCCATTCTCCTTTTAACCTGCCTTGCTTCCAAGACCTTCTACCTGGCACAGGATCCCTGGGCGGCATTTATACTGGTCTGTCTCGGAGCCGGTCTCCTCGTGCTTTTTGCGTAGCGTGCGATATGCCCTTTTTGAGCGTACCTTTAATTCACTATCTTATCCGCGTTGATCCGGTTGCTGATGTAGTGATCCCACGAACTCACGAAGGAGTTCAGCCATTACATGCGGTTTATTCCCGCAAGTGCATTCCTTTCATCCGGAATCTGCTGGATCAGAATCGCCTCAAGATAATCGATTTTTTTCACCAAGTTCGAGTTCGTGAAGTAGGAGAAGAAGAAATGTGCCAGCATGGCTGGACGCTGACCAGCTTCTTCAACATCAATACCCGAGAAGACTTGGCATGGGCGTTGGAGCTTGCCCGGACAGAGGAGATGGAAACCTAGCCCCGATGGATATTCCCTTTAATCTCCCGATTGAAGGGCCTTTCGTTAAACCTTGGATCCTTTCATACTTGCTGGACTAGGCCCAGTATATTAGCGAAAAGAGTCTATTTCTTCCCGAAACTGAAAACGCCTCGCTTGGACTCTTCCGATGAGGGAGCAGTTGCGTCTGGCTCAGTAGACTGAAATTGAGACATTTGCTGGTTGAGTTGTCTGATATGGTGCTCGAGCGCGTGGATTTTCTTGTCTTTTTCCTGGATCTGAACAAGCACTCCGTCCAGTTTATCCCTGAGCTGATTGATTAGCTGGTTTTTCTTTTGGATCTCCGCCTGATACCTCTGTATTTGTAATTTCACCTCGTTGATCTGCTCTTTGTAGTCCGCTATCTCCTGATCGAAAATTTTTTTCTGATCGACGTATTTTTGTATAATAGAAAAATCAGCATAAGATTCTTGTGACATGAATCACCTCCTGTTGTTCCATTTACACCAACCATCGAATCTGGAATTTAAACTTTAAGAACATCACCGTCCTTTTGGATGTCAAACTTGTTTAGCATACGCTTTAGCTCACCGGGTCGATTGGCAAGTGTTCCGGCCACTTCAATACTGATCATTTTGTTGGCAATCAGTGCGAACAGAGATTGCTCTAGTGATTGCATGCGGAAATATGTAACAGAACCCTCAATCTCATCCATAATCTCGCCGATTCGATTCTCAATGATAAGTGCCCGAATTTTCGGCGTATTGACCATAATTTCAACGGCGGGAATCAAGCCATTGCCGTCCATTTTGGGGCCCAGGCGCTGGGAAATTACTCCCAGCAGATTATTCCCTAACTGAGTCCGAACCTGCTCCTGTTGAGCACCGTGGAAAACGTCCACGATGCGTGATATAGTCTCATAGGCGTTGTTGGTATGCAACGTGCTGAAAATCAGATGTCCGGTTTCGGAGGCCGTGATGGCTGTTGAGATGGCTTCCAGGTCTCGCATTTCACCAACCAGGATGATGTCAGGATCTTGGCGCAACGCATTTTTCAGAGCTTCGGGAAAGCTGGGCGTATCGACGCCAATCTCCCGTTGGGTTATGGAGGCCATGACATCCGTAAACAAGAATTCGATGGGATCCTCGATGGTAACGATATGGACATTTCGAGTTTCGTTTATATACTGGGTCATAGAGGCCAGAGTGGAGGATTTCCCGGAACCTGCTGGTCCGGTAACCAGTAGCATCCCCTGGCGTCTTTGGCAAAATGTCTTGAGTACCTGGGGAAGGCCCAGGGTCTCAATGGAAGGGATTTGAGTGGCAATGTTACGAAAGACGATGGATATACTCCCCCTTTGTCGGAAAATATTCGCCCGGAATCTGGCCACGCCCGGAAGTGAAATACCTATGTCTACTGAGCGGTGTTCGTCAAAGTAAGCCTTTTGATCAACACTCATAAGGGATTCGGCTGCTGCATTGGTTTCTTCGACCTTCAGAGAAGGGAGATCCAGAGTTTCTAGGGTGCCCAGGATTCTTATTGTCGGTGGGCGGCCTGCACGCAAGTGCAGATCCGACGCTCCCATTTTTACCATTTGCTCCAACACGAGGTTTAAATCCATCCTAAGCCACTCCTTGTCCACTCAATCCAGCCAATAAAGCATTGCTGCGATCCTATCGTCCAGACCCCTAATCGAGTGCCCTCATCATTGGTACTTTTCCAATGAAAATAGAAAATGAATATTCGCCACGAAACATTGGGTGTATTTTCAAGTTTAAATTAGTATAATTTTGAGTTTAAGAAGTCAAGAGTTTTTATTGCTTATAATTTTGACGGAATGGATTGACATGCCGAGGCGAGAGTGTTATACAGATAGTTAATATTGGGATACAGGAGGGTTAATACAATGAAAAAACGTCGTCAACTCTTATCGATGGCGTCTTCTTTTGTTTTTGTGTTTTTTAGTACGATGGCTTGGGCTGCTCCCAGCATCCATTTTCCTACGATGGAATGGGACTGGGGTGAGGTTTATTCCGGTGACCGAATCGTTCATGTATTTTCTTTCGAGAATAAGGGCGACCAGATGCTGAAAATATTGAACATTGGCACATCGTGTGGATGTACGGCCGCCCTTACGACGGATAAGAATGTTCCTCCTGGGGGGTCGGGCAAAATCGAAGTTACCTTTAATACGAGGGGATATAAAGGTCGCTCCCATAAGGTTGTGTTTGTTACCACCAATGATCCCACCATGCCTAAGGCGGAGCTGCGAATTTATGGGAACATCCAGATTGATCTGCTCATCCATCCCAGAAATATTTACTTGGGATTCCGTGATCGCAAGGAAATTCTTTCAAGGAATATAGTATTGACCAACCAAGGAAAAAATCCTATCCAACTTCTGGAGGTAATTTCCGGAAAAACTGAAATCAGCGTTGAATTCAAAGGTCCGCAAACTATACAACCTGGAAAGAAGCTGCAAATTCCACTCAAGTTCAAGGTGCCAGAAAAAGGAAACCGATTTATAGGTTATCTCCTAATACGCACAGACCATCCCCAACACCAGGAAGTTAAAATTCCAGTGCGGCTGCAGGCTATGTTGCCGGTGCCGGAGAGGGCCATGAAAAACATACCCTTCTTGGAGCGGCTGCGCAAATACAAGGAGCAAAAGGAAAGTCAGAAGGGCGAACAAAAAAAAGAGCCTTCACAGCATCCTAATACTCCCCAGTGAGATGCGAATGAAAATACCATAGACATTCTTACGCTCTCCCGGTGGAAAAGGGGGGGGGTACTTTACCTCTTTCATTATCTCCAAGTTTGAAAATCGAAAAAACATAAGATTTTGACTTGACTTTTACCGTGTGGTATTTTAAAAATCTATTGCAGATAAATTAACTTTTAATCATTAAAAAAGTCGACTATGCAACCATCAAAGGAGGAGCGATTCATGTGGAAGAAAGCAACGATTATTGCGCTGGCTATTGGTTTTGTGTTTGCTGGAGTGATGGCGATTGCGTCGGGGCCCCAAGTCCCGGAAAAAGTTGATCTGGGGAAATACGCGGCTAAAAGACCAAAAGTCAATTTTGACCATAATAATCATGTGGAAGTCATAAAAGTAGAGTGTAAGGTCTGTCATCACACAATGAAAGAGGGTGAAGAGATCAAGAGTTGCAATGCCCAGGGGTGCCATGTAGCAAAGACCGAGGGTAAAAAGCTGGGCTTAACCGGCATGAAAAACGCTTTCCACGGAAAATGTTTGACATGCCATAAAAAAGAGAAGAAAGCGGGGAAAAAGTCCCCAACAAAATGCAGCGAGTGCCATGTGAAGACTTGACGGTTTTCTGAGTCAAGATATAGATTTTCATTAAAGACTTCCTATTATTATAATCGGAGAAGACCCGACTGGAATGATGAAAAGCTCGTTTCCAGTCGGGTTTTGATTTTATAACCAGGGATGTATGGAAGCATTTCTCTTTTCATGACTTCTCGTCCACAGTGTCCTGATGGTGTTTAAATTGTAAGCCTAACCGCTGGTTGACCATAATCTTTAAAGTATTTTCCTTGGTGAGAAGGATTGTGGCTAAAATCTGTTACAAAATCGCCGTTAAGGAATTCAGCATAAACAAAAAAACAAATAAAACACACACCCGTTAAAAAATCGGAAAAAATCTTCGGATCATAAAAAAAATCTCCTCCTTATTTAAATCATTAGAGACTGAGCTGAGTATCCCTTGAGCGAATTTCCAGAGCAGATGGGATTAAATTTTTATTGCAATTTTTTACCAATTGGTTATAGATATAAATTAATTGATGAGGAGGTCGGGACGGATGAATTGGGCTGAAATATTTCGCGATCTTAACATGCCTTACACCATGGAGCGAGACTCGATCCTGAAGATTCTTGAGTCCGCCGCCTTTCCTCTATCCCCTCGTGAGATTCACGATTCACTTCCAGAGCCTAGATCCAGCCTGACCACGGTTTACCGCAATTTGACCCTAATGGAGCGAATGGGCATTGTGCGCTGTGTTGAGCTTAGGGAGCGATTTCGCAGATATGAACTGGTGCGAAAGCCGGGATCTCACGAGCACCATATAGTCTGCCAAAATTGTGGGCGTATTGATACCTTTCAGCCTGATTATTGCAACCTGGAGCCTTTTTTGAGTGATATCCAGGGTCGGCTTGGTTATCAGGTGCTGGACCACTCTTTGGAGTTTTTCGGCCTGTGTCCAAGGTGCAAATGAGAGACACCTGAAATTTTTTACAGATCCAGCTGTTCCGTCCGGAAGAACCGGCAATTGCCATTTTTCATTCCAAGTTTAATGATGCATAAGAAAGCTCTTTTCAAAATTCTGGCGTTTTCTCTCTTTCTGACCGTGTTCTGGAATGAGCCGGTCCTTGCGACCAAGAATAAAATTCGAGTCCTCTGCTCATTTCTCCCCCTCCAAGTATTTGCTGCGAACGTGATTAATGGTCGCCCCGGTATAGAGCTGGGAGTACTGATCCCTGGTGAAAGCGGGCCTCATGACTATCAGCTTACACCTGGCGATATGAGAAAAATAGCCTCGGCGGACCTGTTTTTAGCAGTGGGACTTGCATTGGAAAGCTTTCTGGAAGGCCCGATCCACAATGCCAACCCAGGGATCAAAGTGGTTGAAACAGGCCGCATTAAACATCTCATACGTTATGCCAAGATGGATAGCGCTGCCTTGCCCGGAGGAAGACATGTCACAGGAGGATCGCATAAGAAAGCCCATCGTCACGCCATGACGTTCAACCCACATACCTGGGTCAGTCCCCTGGCTGCAGTGGAAATTGTGCGCAACATTCAGAAGGCTCTTAACGATCTGGATCCGGAAGGCGCAACACAATATCGGGTCAATGCAGACGGTTATGTTCGAAAGTTAATATCCCTCCATAAGAAGATCGCCCGGAAGGTAAAAACATTTCCCAACAGGAAGATAGTCACTTTCCATGACGCATTCGATTACTTCTCCAGGGACCACGGGCTTCAAGTAGTCGCTGTTCTGGAAGAGGTGGCAGGGCAGAAACCATCTGCAAAAGAGATGCATAAGATTGTGGAGGTTATTAAATCGACCGGAGCTGCCGGCGTTTTTGCCGAGCACCAATTCTCCCCGGCTCTTGCTCGAGCTATCTCCCAGGAGGCGGGCGTCCCTATGGGGTGTTTAGATCCAGTGGCTACCGGATTGTTTTCACCAGATCTTTATGAAAGTGTAATGAAAAAGAACCTTGAGGAATTGAACCGATTCCTGGGGAGAAAGAAATGAGCAAACAGGATGAACGCGAGGCAATTGTCCTGGAGGGCGTCACAGTTCGCCGGGGAAATGTTCTAATCCTGGAGAACCTCTACGCTGTTGTGGCCCGCGGATCGATTACGGCAATTATCGGGCCCAACGGCGCAGGAAAGACCACGTTGCTGCGTGCGATCCTGGGACTGATCCCCTACAGGGGTAGAATTCGATTCCCTGCTTTTGAGAACAAGGGAGGGCCTGTATTCGGCTATATCCCCCAGCGGCTGGAGTTTGACCGGGGGATTCCCATTACGGTTCTGGATTTCCTGACGCTTTCCGCACAACAAGCACCTATCTGGATGGGCCTGAGAAGCCGGCTCGAGAAAAAGGCGTACTCGGCGCTGTCACGCGTTGAGGCGAATCACCTGCTTGCTCGTCCACTGGGCAAGCTCTCTGGAGGCGAGCAGCAACGCGTGTTGCTTGCAAGCGCCATCATGCATACACCCGACATCCTTGTATTAGATGAACCATCAGCTGGAGTTGACATCCAGGGTGCCGAACTATTCTGTGACCTGCTGGAGTCTCTCCGGAACGAAATGAACCTGACACTCGTGCTGGTCATTCACGACCTCTCCATAGTCACTCAGCACGCGGATCACGTAATTTGCCTTAACCGCACCATTCGTTGCCAGGGCACCACTCTCATATGCATGACGAACGAAACGCTGAGAGAAACATACGGATGGCATAGCGAGTTATATGTACATTCGGGAGATAATATGCGAGAGGCGCTCGCCCATCCCAAACGCCTGGATGGTGGCTCTGATGACTGAGATGGTCTATAGTTTCATGGATATTATTCTCCCATTTGCCTGGGCACAACCGGTTTTCATGAAGCGAGCCATCCTGGCTGCTCTTATGATCTCGCCCCTTTGCGCCGCAATGGGCGTACTCGTGGTGAATTTTCGCATGGCCTTTTACGCCAGTGCCATCAGCCACTCGGCGTTTACAGGAGTAGCACTGGGGGTGGTGCTGGGGGTGGATGCGCGAATAACTCTAATTCTCTTCGGACTTCTGGTGGGGGCGACGGTCACAGCAGTCAAGCGGGGATCGGAGCTAAGCGAGGACACCGCCATCGGTGTGCTCTTTTCCACCTCTGTGGCTCTAGGTATTGTGGTCATAAGCGCCATGAAAGGTTTGGCGCGTAACCTTGCTCCTTATCTTTACGGGGATATTCTGGCCCTTGGGAATCAAGATATTCTCTTAATCTTCATACTATTTATAGGCGTGATACCGTACATTGCAATTTTTTATAACCGTTTAGTCTTTTTGGCTATTCACGAAGATCTGGCCCATACCCGAGGGTTTAGGGTCAAGCGAACACAGTATATCTTCAGCCTGGTTCTGGCGCTGGTGGTTACTATGAGTATTCGAACAATCGGTATACTACTGATCACCGCTTTACTCATCATTCCCGCAGCCACAGCACGGAATATGGCTCGCAGCGCCTGCGGGATGTTCTGGGTGGCAATGGCGATAGCCTGCTTTGCTTCGGTGTTCGGCCTTATGGGTTCATATTATTGGGACACCGCTACAAGCGCCACTATGGTCATCGGTGCGGCCGCGGCATTCTCCTTCAGCCTGCTCTATCGTAACCTCCGGTCATTAATCTAACGTTCGGGGCCGGATCATATGTGGCGGGATTCTAATTCCAGAAGCTGTTGTTTACAAGACAACCCGAAATAATACCCGCCCAGTCCGCCATCAGATCTAATTACACGATGGCAAGGAATGATGAAAGGAAAAGGGTTGGTGGCGAGGGCGCGGCCAACAGCCCGTGATGCCTTGGGACAACCCGCCCGCTCCGCAAGCCAACGGTAGCTGCGTGTTTCCCCGTAAGGGATTTCACAAAGCTGCCCAAGGATCTTCCGTTGAAAGACTCTCATCTTTTCCCAATCCAGTGGAAGCTCGAACGTTTTTCGATCTCCCCGAAAATATTCCACCAACTGACGCATGGCCTGGCGAGCTACCGGATCACTTGTTAAGTCGGCGAAGTTGTGCACTTCTTCGCGCAGACCAATACGGCGAATCCGTCCCTTCCGAACTTCCACTGCCAGTCGCCCTGGAAATTCCAGAATTGATTGTGTTGAGTTCATAATCTTGCCCCCTTAACGCCTTTTACCCATTTTTCCGTGCTTTCCATTGGATAAACATTTTCATGACTTGTGCGTGTTGGCTGTGAATGAAGGAAAGCCAAGGGTATTAGTTCTTCAACCACCACATGCGGTGTCGCATGGCTTCCTCCATCATCCACGTTGAATAGAATCTGGGCTGTTTCATTCCAATTCGCCAACCAGCCCGTCGAAACATGCCGTATTCTCGAGCCATATGCACTGCCCTTTCCAATTCCTCCACTGAAAAGGCACCTGGTGTATCAATAAAACGCTGGAAAAACAGGCGGGCATCGAACCCGGAGGAATGGTCAATCCCCTCAAGAAATTCTTCGCGGTTAAATGCTCCCGGGGCAAACCGGGACCAGAGATAGAGCAATACGTCTCGAAGAGTTTTCTCATTTCCTGTGGCATTGCGGATAGCAAGGTCGAGTAAAAAGGCAACTTGAGCACCTTTGACATATACCAGGTTGGACCATAAAATGTCATCGAACAGCCGGATTCGGAGCTGTGGATCGCTTAGCGCAATATGTTCAACCACAGGATTGCCGCTCTGGTCGTTCACGATGGAGTTGCGGAAATATTCCTCAGTAACGAAGCCGCTCTCCATGGCAAGCAAAAGCCCCAAGTAGGTAGTTAATCCCTCCTTGAACCACGGATCCTCAAGCTCTCCCAGACGAACGCCAATCCATAAGTGGATCGTCTCATGGTGGATTATCTCAGCAATTACCTGGGTGAATGGGTTGTAGAGGTCAGAAAAGTCGATCAACCCATTCGGAAACTCCAATGAGAATCCGTTGGTGCCTTCCATCCCGGAAAATGAATTATCCGCACTGATGGTCAGAAATACATTAGACACACAGGGACCTCCAAAAAAGCCGACCACCTCGGCAATCTGCTCGGGCAGCGCGCTGTGGAAATAATCAAACTCCTCAGCAGTGGGCAGGTGATGATGGAACACAAGATCGTAAGAAATCCCTGCCGCAATCCCTTGATAAATTTGATTATCTCCAAGATAGAGCTGGAAAAAAATGAGTTCATATGGCGTTGCGGGGTTGACTTTAGGCGGGACGCTCAGGAGGCGCATGTTATCGCCATTCCTGAAAAGCACGCGAATCTCGTAATCACGTGTGCGGAAGTCCTCGGCTAAAATATCTTCCGTAGCAGGGTAAACAAATAAATAGTTACCGTACAAAAACCCGTCAATATCTGTCAAATGTGGAAGTGGGCCAGCATCGATGTCTTCTGGATCGAAGCCCGAGAAATCCAGCAGATAAAAAATTTGATAAGGACCACCATCACCATGCGGAAAACGGAAGCGTTGCGTTCCATTAATGTACGGCTCAAAGGTTACAGGAAGATAGCTCCCACAGACGTCCCTCACGCTTATCTTTACCAGTGGGTCACGCATAGTTGGATACAGGGGATTCTCGAACCAGGAAGGAACGGAATAAAAAATATACTCGTCTCTGGGTTCATCATTGTAAATCAGCTCCACAGAGATGCCGTCACCGCGCATGGTGTAAAAGGTAACGGTATAGAATAGCAACCTATTGGAGGCACCAGCCACGGGAGTGCTAAGAGACGCCAAGCAGGCTGCTAAAGATAAAGCGAGAATGGCTCGCGGAAAGCGCTGTATTATCTTGATGCACCGGGGCACGGTTAAACTCTTCATGCAATAGAACATAATTTATTATGATGTTAAAAGGAACAGAAAGTCAACACTCTGAAATGCTAAATTTTAATGTCGAAAGGATTAATTATCTTTACCGACTTGTTATGCACAAATTAGCTCAGGAGACCCCCACCAAGCCGCAATACTGCGAATATTTTCTATGGTATTCAATCAAAAATAGTAATTTTTATAAATTTATAAATATTAATTATCAATAAATTTTACAAAATCTGCAAGTTTTAATTGACAGAAGATCTAGATCTTGTTAATAAAGCAATAAAATCAATTATAAAAGGAGACAAGAGATGAACAAATCGGAATTGGTAGCTAAAATGTCTAAAGAAGCCGGAATTCCCAAGATTGCGGCTAGCAAGGCTTTAAATGTCCTCACTGAAGAAGTTAAAGGCTCCCTGAAAAAAGGAAAATCCGTTTCCTTGCTGGGCTTCGGCTCATTCTCGGTGGTAAAGCGCGCCGCCCGCACGGTGCGCAACCCCCAGACGGGTAAGCCTATGAAGATCAAGGCTACAAAGGCTGTCCGATTTAGAGCTGGGAAGAACCTCAAGGGAGCTGTAAGGAAATAATAATCTTTTAGCAACAATCAGCCCAGCAAATCATCTGGTACAGAAAAGTTACGATTTCAGATTGTCTCTGAAAATCTAAAGGGTAGGGTGTGCTATTTCAACCTTACATATGGCAAAATAAAAGCTTGAATTATAGGCTCTCCCGAATATCTTTAGAGAACCGGCCCTTAATTTTAATCTCCCATAACATAAGACCCAGCAAGATTGCAGCCGTCAATGCGCTTACAGTGGCACCAATGAGGAATGACGTCGGACAGAAATCAAAAACCACTGTGTGACGGCCAGGAGCAAGAAAAGTGCCTATAAGAAACCCATAAGCACGTACCGGCGATCTTTTTTCTCCATTTACATAGACCCTCCATCCCGGATAATGCCGAAGCCTAACTGCCAGGAATCTGGGCTTCTCGAGCCGGGCGTCCAGTTCTAGCCTCCCATCCCTTGATTCGACGACTTTTACCCACTCCCCCGCGAGCAGGGACTCGCTTCCCTGATGAGATATATTGGAAGAAGAGCGCACTGGGGCTATGGAATACGGATCCAGACGTGGAAGCTCGCTGTCCCCAATGGCCTCATCAGAAATCGTCTTTGGCACAAGCCAAGCTGGAGGCATCGCCTGTTCATTTCGGAATATAGCCACGCGCCCGTCATCGTAACTTTTTTTGTGGCGGGAAGGGTCCGGTTTCCAGGGGAATCCATTTTTCACTAAAATGAATCTAATCCCCAACACATCGGCCACCCATTGAGACAAGAACCGGGTATCCCGGAAAGTGGCATTGTTCAACATTTGCCCGATGAAGCGGTTATAGATGCGGTGCTGAAGAGGGCCGTACAATCCGATTTGCTGCACCCCATAAAGCAAGTTGAGGTCAGGCAGAGCCAGACGCACGTATTCCTCAATCCAGGAATCCGATGAAAGGAACAAAAAATTGGACAGCGTGCAGACCCGGCCTTCGGACAGTCCTTTTTCTGGGCTTTCTTCCATGGTCTGTATGGTGAGCGGCTTATCGCTTAGTAATTGTTTTAAAGTTCTGCCTGGAATGGATGGAATGCCCAGGGGAGTGAAGGCGGCAAGTGGAAGAACAATTCCGGCAATAAGCAGGATCGTTCCAGTGGCCTGGCCCAACCGTGGGGCCGCATGTATTATAGCCGCAGTAATTCCTGCCAGAGCCAAGACAAGTAGTCCCTCAGAGGCAGCTTCCACTCCCGTTATGCTCCGAAAGGCCCCAAAATTATTGTAAACCGCCTTTTCCCAAAGGATCTTTTCCAGAAACCACAAAACCATGGAAATTAGCGCCAGGCTGGGGATCATTAATCCCAGGGACCACCCTCTGGATTTTTCTCCCTTGGTGCTCATTTTTCGGAGAATATAATCAAGAGCAAATCCAGTTAATATTGCAAGTGCCAGATCCACCACTGCGAGACACCGTGCCTGTACCTTGAATAGATTGATAATAGGTATATGATAAAGAATGACGCCCAGGGGTGTTTCTCCTCCAGTGGCCATTATTGCAAATATAAGAGCCATGCAGGTCCAGGGCAGCCATGAGGTTTGGGTAAACGGTGTATGTGAGGAAGGCCCAGATTCTGAAAAAGTTTGCTCTCTATTAAATTTCCAGGGCTTCTTGGCAAGGGCGGATGCCAATGCCACGAAAGGGAATACCCCGACAAAATAAATCCCGTAAATGGAAGCAGACCAGTCGCCACTGATCCCGGAGGCCACGCTCATGGCCCCTGGGGAAATCAGTGAGGCCAGGAGGTGAGCCGGATTCAGGGATCCAAGAGCGAAATTCTCGTAAGGTATGTGGGTTCGCGGTCCCAGCCCCACCATTTCGGCGGTGGGTATTATCTGAAGAGCCGATAAACCAATGGCCGCAAAGCCAATGCAGCCCACTCCACCAATAACATGCCATACACGGCCCTTTGAGGTGACGATGTGAAAAACCGTAAGAACGCCGACCGCCAGGCCTGTGTAAATAACCAATTGGGGGAAGCCTGCTAGCATTTGCATTGTCCAGGTCAGAGCCGCCGTGGCTCCACGTCGCACTGAGGGGCGCTGGAGGTAGCGCATAATAGTCAGAAGCACGGCAGGCATCCATGCTAGAGACGCGGAAAAGGGGTAAAACCCCATGTGACTGAAAGAACACCCCGGAAGCGTAAAGATAATCCCAGCCATGAGGGCGGAACGTCGTTCCATTCCGAGATGCAAGGCCAATCCGTATGTAAAAAATCCCGCCAGGACAAGGTGGAGGATAACGGTGGCGTTGTGACCGGCCAGTGGAGAAAGGAAAAGATGGATCAGATTGAGAGGGTAAAATGTGGCTGTCTGGATGTCAGCGGCCAGCGGATAACCGGAATAAAGCAACTCAGTCCACAATGGGAGGGATCCTTGTGCAATGGCCCGAGTCCAGAAACAGCGGACAGGAAAGTAATACACCAGGGCATCCCCAGAGCCGAGAAAAATGAGACCAAGGACTGCCCTTCCCAGAAGACCGAGCGGGATGACGGCAAGAATTGCAAGCGGCCATGCGTGGGCTGCGCACCATTTACCCGCAGTGGTTCTCATCCTCTTCTCCGGACCCCATCACGGCAAAAAGCCGTGTGCAGTCCATGAGTTTTGATTCCGATGGAAAAGGGCGCTCAGAGTCGCACCAGCTTCGCGGAAAAGGCGCTCTACCTCTTCTCTTTGCATATAATGAGCCACTGGAGGGGCTAACTGGTCGAAGATCACCAGCCCCAGATCCTTTATTCTGAGATTTCGCAACACCAAAAAATAGGATTGGTACGGCAACGGCAGCGAGAGTCGGTAAATCGAATGGATTATCATGTATAGAAAAAAGCCCATGATTAAGGAAAGGGCGGATAAACAACGCCGATTCATTCGGGTAGTCCACCGACGCAGGGGTCCGATCAACCGAAGGAAGGCCTGGTTTCCCTCCAAGGCGAATATCCAGAGGAATATCAATCCTCCCGGCTTCAAACATCGCAGCAACCCATGGAATCCTTCCAGGGGAGTCTCCAGATGGTCGATTACTCCGAGGGAATATACAGCATCCGCTGAGGGGCGAAGGGGCGGCCTCCGGATATCAGCCTGAATCACATGAATAAAGGGGTTCTTCCTGGTCAATTGGAAAGCCTTGTAAACGGAAGAAGATATATCCATTCCGATAACGGTTGCTGCACCGAGGTCCTCTTGCACGCGAGGCAGCCAACGGCCGCTTCCGCATCCCCCCTCGACGACAACGCGGTTGGCCATCGGTGAGGGTGCCCAAGATTCCAGTTGAAGAAAATCGCGCAGCAGTGCGGATGAAGCCATGAAGTCCTGATGCGAGGGAAAGCGATCCCACTCGAAACCAAAGGTTTCGGAGATTTGGCGCTGCAGTGACTCTTCCTCCAGGTTCACAAGCAAAGGGATCCCCCGGCGTATGGGGTATTTGCGTCCGCATACCATGCACAAGAGCATCCCTTCCATTAAATGACCGCTTTCTTCAGCACCCTTCTGCGCCAGGTTGAGATCCCCGGAGCAAGAGGGACATATAAGATAAGGAAGCAGGGAGAATCGCATCATTTAGTCTATTTAAAAGAAATCTTGAGAATTAGAGGTCACTAGGAGCGCTCACGAACAGTTGATGCCTTAAGGCATATCTTCTTATTAATTGATCTCGTAAATTTTTAGCCTCGGTGGTGCTTCCTTCATAAGCTCAAAGCCCGGGTAACCTGTTGTCCGACCTTGATAAAGGTCATGGATCAGCCGCCCATACTTTAGGATAGGATATCGTCTCTCTATCCACAGCACATCAGGGCTTATAACCAGATAGAACTTTCGGAACTTTTGTTGCCACCGGCTCTTGAATCTCAGGATCCTTTCATGCGACAGGATACGTTTGTAAGGAAACGGCTCCACTGCATAGACAACGCGATGGGCAAAGAGCATTACTTCCTCTCCCATGTCGGAGAAAATAAAGTCCCTGGGTTCGGTATGTTCCCGCACCCAATGGACGCGAGCGGATTCTGTAAACTGGCCGATTCCGTGCCGGCTTTCTATCCACTGGTAAAAAATGGCGTGAGGTAAGAGCAGGAGAATAAAGAAAAAAACCCAAAACGCTGACACTCCAGAGAAAGTACGGTGATCCCCTATGCGAGCCACGGCCCATCCTGCCCCCAGAAGGAAAAAAGGGTATATGGGTGAGAGAAACCTGTACGTGATGCCATCCAGGTGAATCAGACTCCGAACCGCCAAGAGAATAATAAGGTACATGCCCGGGATTAGCCACAGCAGTAAAAATGAGGATCTTTCCATGCCCTTCAGTGCAGAACGCAAGTGAAAGGCCATACCATCTCTTTTGTGCACCGATCCCCGGTTCTCCCATCTCCGTGAGGCCCACAAGGCGCATAGGACAACAATTGTCCCTGTCACCAGAATCAGTAATATGTTCCGAATAACGGTGGGAAAAGGAAATGGCAGAGGAATGATGTCCGTCAGCAGTGTTGTCCATGTCCAGCGGAGCAGGAAAAAGAATCCCATCGTGGACGCCTCTCGCGGAGCACCCAAAAGGTGCCCCTCTTTGAGCAAGTTGCGCAGGAAAAATGGAAAAGCCAGTGCGATCCACCCTGCATTGAAACAAAAAAGATCCAAGACAAGCCTACGTTTTGAGGCTGCTCTCCAGGATGACTCCGCGTGTGCGCGCAATATGAGATATAGATTGCCGGCCGGAATGAGAAAAATTCCGATATAGCGCGTCAATGTTGCCAGGCCGCATGCTAACCCAGCCGCAAGTATAAGCGGGAGAGCGGTCACCGGGTCTTCACATGGTGAGTTCTTTGGCCGAATAGCGGCCAGAGCAAGGCAAGCCAGGAGAATCCACAGGATGAACATACCCTCGGACCACGCGTAAGCACTCAATTTCACAAAAGGTATAAAGACCGGAAAGGCCACGGCTGCCAATATGGCTGCCCTTCGCCCAATCAGGGCTTCTCCAAGCCAGACCATTGGAAACAGCGCCAGCGCGGTGGCCAGAAGGTTCAGTCCCCTGGCAGCCAGGATCGGATCCAGCCCGACTTTAATCCCCGCGGCAATCAGGGCGGAGAAAAGGGGGGGCCACGTGGTTAAGGGCTGAGGAATTTCACGCGTCTCCAGAGAAACCCGGAAGGTGGTATACCCCAGACCTGCTGCCAGGTTCTCGGCACTCCCGATGTAACCCATGGCCACAGGGGAGAGCCCCGGCTGGTTGCGGGCATGAAGCAGGAAGATGGCCAGTGATAAAATGAAGAACAAAAGGTTGAGCCACCGCCAGCCTCGTTCCATTCTCATTGGCAGTTTACGATGGAGCCGGGAAGACCGAATCCACAGCAAACAAGAAATCAGCCATACAACCAAAAATAGAGTATATAGCCCGTAAATTATTTCGCAACGGGGAAAGCGGACCGGGCTATAATCTTCGTAGGGATGGGGTTTAATGAAAAGATGTACCAGAGGCTCGTAGATTTCCCGGGAGAAAACGAGCCAACCCAATAGGCAGGCCAGCACGGTAACCACTAAGCCCAATATGAGCCGATTGCGCATACTTATATGCACCCACCTTATCATCGTATGAAATCCAGAAAGAGGCGCAGTTGCCCGGCCAGGCTGCACCAGTTGCCAGCCCGAAGCCGTGAAATGGCGTAGGATGGATGAAGATAATAATGTATAAACGCCTTTCGCGCAGCTACACGAAGCTCATCCGATGGTTGGTCGCCAAGGCTCATGGGAGGGGACCAGCATTGAACCATATGTTTTACGGCAGAAGAATGTGATTCCCATCCTCCCTGGCTAATCATTCTATCTCCATCTTTCACCGCATCGAGTTCGGAAGCGTGAATGAACTTATTATACAGCGGGGTCCCCGGATACGGGATAACAACATGGAACGACGCGTAAGTTGGTCTTAGACGCCGCGCCAGACGCACAGTCTCTCGACTCTCAGCCTTCGTCTCCCCCGGAAGCCCGATCATGAAAAAGCAAGCTGTATCAATGCCAGCACGGTGGGTCATAGCCACCCCTTCCTCAATCTGTTTGATATGTATATTCTTCCCGCATGCATCCAGCAGGCGTTGGGAACCGCTTTCTATCCCGTAGTGGATAAGGCGGCATCCTGCCCTTCGCATCAGGGCCAGTAGCTCAGGATCTACCCTGTCGGGACGAGTCTGGCAGGACCAGGTCAGGTCGATCCGGTGATTGATCATGTTCCGGCACAGTTCCCGAACGGCCTCATCGTTACCGGTGAAAAACAGGTCGAAGAAATATGCGCGCCGGACCCCTGTTGTCCGAATGGCTGTCTCTACTTCCTGAATCAGGCGCTGACCGGTTTTTTTGCGGTAGCCGTGGCCAAATATGCCCTTGAGACAGAATTGGCAGAGATAGGGGCACCCCCGCGAGCCCTCAAAGATAGTCAGGTTGTTCCCAAGCAGCTCATAGCGATACTGTCGAGGATCAAGATAATGGAAGGCTGGAATGGGCAGTGACATCAGGTCCACGGGTGGGCGGTCAGGAGTGGAGTGCACCATGTCACCTTCCCTCCAAGTGACGCCAGGTACGTTCTCAGGGTCGCGTGATTGGCATAGGTCGAAGACAGTTTTCTCAGGTTCGCCACGGATCACGGCCCTTGCACCGGTGGCGCGGAGCATGGCCGTAGGGAAAGCGGAGCCGTGCGCCCCAAGGACATAAAGGTTATGTTTGGGCAGGTGGGCTATATTCTGAAGGATCTCCTCAATGTCCAGGCTCGGGCACTGCCATCGGTGGTAGGGAGATGTGGTGACGAAGATGTTATCTGCCTCTCCGGCAAGTCGAGCAACATCTTTGATATCCAGGGGCTGCACGGCGATGTCCACCAGGCGGACATCCACACCTTGTTCCTCCAGCATGGCGGCAATCGTCAGAAGCTCTAGCGGAGGGATTCTCCGGTTATGAATTTTCCCTCGAGCGCTGATCCGGCCCTTCGGAGGGAGGTTCAATAACAGGACACGCATGTACGCCTTTATTACTGATTACCGTTAAAATGTCCCCGTGCCTAAGCCCCTGATTTGCACAACGCTAATTAAATACGGGCCCGTAGTTGTAGGATTTCCCATACTGCTGCCGGGATGCGAGCTAGAATGGGCCGGTCGGTTTTCCGGGTTTCCGAGACCTCTACTGGAATCTCCATAATTTTCAAGCCTTCCCGCTGGGCACGGATGATCAGCTCAGTGTCATATACATGATATGTCGGCGGAGATTCCAATACAATATGCTCTAGTGCCTCCGTCCATCTCCATCCCTTCATCCCATGGGTGTCACTGACCCTCAGGCCGAAAAGGATGTGCAGCACTAAACGGAATCCCTGGGAGATAAACTTCCTCAAAAAAGTACGGTTATCCTTGGAAAGCAATGAGTTTTTAGACCCAATAATAATATCATAATCGAATGCCATGAGAGCATTTACAACGCGCATGAACTTAACATCACAATAATCAATGTCACAACTGATCAGCAACCTTCCCCGCGACTGGAGCATTCCTTCTTTCAGCGCAGAGCCATAATTTGGCAGAGGTAAATGAATGGTGCGCACGCGCCTATTTTCCTTAGCCACTCCATTCGCTAGGGCTGACGTTCCATCTGTGCTGCCATTCTCAACCAGGATAAGCTCGTAGTCAAAATCCACCTGTTTATCCATCGTTTCCATTATGGCATACACCTGTTCCAGGAGAATTTTTGCCTCGTTGTGAATCGGGATAATAACTGATACGAGGGGCTCCCTCTGGCTCGTCATCTTTTTCCTTCTCTCTACGTAATCAATAAAAGATCCCATTATTTTTTGTTTATCATGCTTTATTATAGGCAAGCAAGCGAATTAAAAATTAAGGAGTTCCAGGGAACTACTTTAATAAGTTTATTTTCCAGGGCGTTGATTACGAAAAAATGAGATTGATAAACTAAATCGCCCACAACCACTCGCAGGCCGAAAGTCTTGGCTTTTTCCCGCGAAATGATATGATGCGGAGCGAAAACTCCAGGCTTTTTTTGATGGCCAGTATATTAACATTATCTCTGAGTTCAGCCAGATTATCTCGATTTATCTCGCCGCAATCTTCTTTCAGGGGAAATATTTTGGAAAAACCCGGGATTTATGATTGAAAATCTGGAATGAATTAATTAAATATTAGACTAAAATTTTTTTATTCATTCGGAACAAGAAAGGGACTCCGAAAAATGAGCCTGAAGATTGTAATTGTGGGAGGAGTTGCAGCGGGAACCAGCGCAGCGGCTAAGGCACGCCGATGCGATGAGAGAGCGGAAATTATCCTTTTCGAACAGGATTCACACATTTCGTACGCAACATGCGGTATGCCATATTATCTCAATGCGATTATCGAAAAAAGGAAGAAATTGCTGGTAATAGAGCCCGATCTTTTTGCAAGGAGGTTCAATGTTCGTGTTTGCCTCCGCCACCGGGTGGAAGCGGTTTATCCTGAACTTCGGGAAGTGAGTGTCCGGGACTCGAATACGAATAGATCGTTCAGAGAGAGTTACGACCGATTGATCCTTTGCACAGGATCCAGGGCAGTGGCGCCTCCCCTGCCTGGGGTCGATTTGCCCTTCGTCTTTTCGTTGAAGTCCCTAAATGATACAGACCGTATTTTCCGTTTCCTTAAGGAGCGATCACCTGGGCACGTTGCCATAATCGGCGGAGGTCTCATCGGAATGGAGATGGCGGAATGCCTTAGGAATCGAGGGCTTGAAGTTACGCTGGTGGAGATGCTGGAACAAGTTATTCCGTTCCTTGATTGGGAAATGGTCCAGTTGATGCAGGCTCACCTTCAGGACAAAGGGGTTCGGTTGCTGCTGGGTCACCCCCTGAAATCTGTGGAGCTCGGAGCTAATGGGAGCGGCGAGGTGATCACAGGGTTGGGCGCGCGGATTCCTTGCGACATGGTGATCCTGGCCATTGGCGTTCGCCCTGAGGTAGAACTTGCCCGGCAGGGTGGGGTAGATATTGGCCCCACCGGGGCGGTTGCGGTGGACGATGAAATGCGCACCTCCATTCCCTACATTTTTGCCGCCGGGGATTGTGCTGAAGCCATGCACCTGGTTACGGGCAAAGCTGCATATATGCCCATGGCAACGGTCGCCAACAAGCAGGGCCGGGCTGCCGGGGCTAACGCTGTGGGCCGCCATTTGAAAGTTCATGGGTTCTGTGGCACAATCATCGTTAAAAGCTTCGAGATGACAGCAGCCCGCACGGGCCTGAACCAACGGGAAGCCCCGCGAGAAGGATGGGACCCGTTGGTGCACTATATCCATCCTAGTGATCATGCGGGATACTATCCTGGCTCTCATCCGCTCCACGTCAAGATCATCACATGCCGCCACACCGGACGCCTGCTGGGAGCCCAGGTTGTGGGCTGGGAAGGGGTGGACAAGAGAATTGATGTTTTCGCCACAGCCCTTTATAATTGCATGAAAACAGAAGATCTCATCCACCTGGACCTGGCGTATGCGCCGCCGTATGCGCCGGCCAGGGATGCGGTGCTGGTGGCCGGGGCAACAGGGCAGACACTCTTTTCAGGAGACTGGCGGGCTATTCTGCCGGAGAATCTGCATGAACGGATAAAAACGGATGATCAGCCGTATATTGTGGATCTCCGTCAACCAGAGGAGTGCCGAAAGCTGGGGGTTATTCCCGGGGCCGTTGAGATTCCCCTGCCCGATCTGCGCCAGCGTCTGTCCGAGCTGGATCCTAACCGGGAAACGGTGGTCTACTGCAGCCAAGGCCTCAGGTCTTATATTGCAGCCAGGATTCTGGCTCAGCGCGGGTTCCGAGACGTGAAAAACCTGACGGGCGGTGTGCTTTCCTGGCCATACGAACTTATCAAAAAAGACCTGGGTGAGCCAGAGGAGGACCCATCGAAAGGACGTGATTAATGACTCGATACTTTGAAGTCATAGTGGGACTTTTCGTGGCCGTTGTCCTGATCTCCAACGTGGCGTCAACCAAGATTGTGTACCTGCGATGGTTCACCTTCGACGGGGGCACTATTTTATTCCCACTGGCGTATATCTTCAGCGACATCTTCACGGAGGTTTACGGTTATGCCCGCTCACGAGTTGCTATCTGGACGGGATTTGCAGGGGCAGCACTCATGAGCCTGATTCTTTCTGTGGTGGGGGCCATGCCCCCGGCAGCAGGCTGGGAGCATCAGAACGCATACATGACCATTCTGGGTCAAACCCCGCGCATCGTCCTTGCCTCGCTGATAGCTTACTTTGCGGGCGAATTTTCCAACTCCTACGTACTGGCAAAAATGAAGATCCTCACCCGGGGTCGCTGGCTTTGGACAAGGACTATAGGCAGCACCTTGCTCGGGGAGCTGGTGGATACCTTTTTGTTTTGCTCGATAGCCTTTCTGGGAAGTTTACCCATGTTCCTGCTCTGGAAAATCATCCTGTCCAATTATGTATTCAAGGTTGGGGTGGAGGTGATTTTCACCCCTCTCACATATCGCATTGTCGCGTTTCTTAAATCCGCCGAGCAGATGGATACTTATGACATAGGAACCAATTTTAACCCGTTTCGGTTCAGACTGGATGTCGCCCAGGAATCGCTCTGAACCCCACCAGTCATCCCGTTCCAGTTTTTGGGATACATTATATGCTCTATTTTCATTATTAAATTTCCCATTACGGGCTGGAAGTATATATTCAGAAATTACTGTGTTTCAGGGATTTATTTGTATCCCTTCGATAACAATTCGGTCCCCTTCTTGGATGCCGAATCGGCGGCAAAAGAACGCATTCACCTCCACCACGTAGCGGCTCGGAGCAGGGACTTCCAGCATTTCCGTGCTATGCGGCCGGGCATTTTCCACCACGCCCACAATCCGCATCTTCTCATTGATAAATATAATATCCAGGGGGATAAACGTGTTCTTCATCCACATTCTCTGACGGCTTGCGTGGGGAAAGACGAAGAGCATCCCTCGGTCAGCGGCCAGATGGCGACGGAACATAAGGCCCTGTCGTCGGCTGGCAGGCGTGTCGGCCACCTCCGCGCGCACAATTGTCTTGTTGCCCTTCGCGGAGATAAAGATTACCCTGGCTAAGTCGGCCGAGGTGTGTTCTTTTGCCCTGCAAGAGGCTTCGGAATTCAACATTAATGATATGAGAACAACCACCATTATGCATGCTTGAATCTTACAGTTCATTGGAATGTCCAAATGGGGCATATAACTTATTTAAACCAGAAAAGGAGAAATGTTAAATTAAAACTCTGCAAGAATAGCTATATTTAGATTAAAAAAGCAAGTCTCAGAGCGCATTTGCTTGTTTACCTAAAAAATGGTAGCATATTAACGATATTTTTCCAAGAAACCTTAAATTTCTTGTTGTACATAACTAACCGACACTTACATGTCGGAGTAATCCATTAAGGGATTTCGTTGTCATGAAAATCTTCATCACTGGAGGCACTGGTTTCATCGGCCGGCATCTGGTTAGAAGGTTATCCGCTGCAGGCCACCAGATATCTGTTCTTACGCGTGCTAGAGGCGGAGAAAGCCCATTTCCTCAGGAGGTCTCCATGGTCGGGGGTGACCCCACCCACCCTGGCCCGTGGCAGAAAAGCGTTGCTGAAAACGACGTCATCATCAACCTCGCCGGTTTATCCATCTTTCAGTGGTGGAGCGGCAAAGCAAAGAGAATGATGCGCGAAAGCAGGATATTGTCCACGCACAACCTGGTCGATGCCATGGCTGAGGCCCAGGCGAAAAAACCGATGTTTTTCAGTACATCCGCTGTAGGATACTATGGTTTTCGCGGTGATGAGGAATTGTTCGAGGCGTCTCCTCCTGGAGACGATTTTCTTGCACTGCTGGCAAGGGACTGGGAAGAGGAGGCCTTAAGGGCACAAGCTATGGCATCGCGGGTAGTCATAACCCGGTTTGGAATTGTACTTGGGCGGAACGGCGGCTCTTTAGATAAGATGATACCGATATTTCGTGCTTTTATCGGCGGGCCATTAGGGAATGGAAGACAATGGATGTCCTGGATTCACGTGAAAGATCTCGTGGAGGCGTTTCTGTTTCTCATGGATTGCTCGGAAGTATCGGGACCTGTGAACTTCACAACGCCTTATCCGGTTCGGAACAGGGATTTCTCCATCGCCTTGGGCAGGGCGATGCATCGTCCATCCATTATACCTGTGCCCGGTTTCGCTGTCCGGCTTCTGTTGGGAGAACTTGGCTCCACGCTGCTTAAGGGACAGAGGGTGATCCCGGGGGTACTTTTAGACCACAATTTTCAATTCTGCTATCCCACCATAGACCTCGCCTTTCAAGACCTTATCACTCCTCATTGAGGTATAGCTAATTGGGTGATATTCTGAATGGCAACCGAGTAAGGATGGATATATCACCTGAATATGGTTGCTGAATCCTTGGAATTTGAAAAAAGGAAAGTTATTTGCTGTACAAGTAGAGATTATTGCGCTTGGTCTATAGCTTGAGGTCCGGGTATTATTCCTTATATGCTTATTCGTTTATCGGTTCCAGCCGGCGAAAGTGAGCCCTGTCTTCCTTGAGATCAGCTATGATGGCTCCCGGAGGAATTACTCCCTGGAGTATGATCTCCGCAAGGGGTTGGGCAATTTCCCGGCGAACCAAGTGACCGATCTCTCTGGCCCCATAAACCGGTTTAAAGCCTTTTTGAACGATGAATTCCAGCAGTTCGGGTGTGACTGAAAGAATCCATCCTTCCTCAGCCAATTGCTCAGCAAGCTGGTCGATGGATTTTTTAGCAATGAGCTTAAGGGTCGGGAAGTCCAGTGGATCGAAGGGGATGCGCGCATCCACCCGGGCCAGCAATTCATGGCGAAAATGCTCTTGTAACAGTCGATCCATGGTTTCTACGGTTTTTGTGCGGCTTTCTGGCTCAGAAGGAGGGCCACCCATGTCGAAACCAATGCGGGTGCCCTGGATCAGAGCTGGGTCGATGTTGCAAGTCATTATAATCACGCTATTGGAGAAGTTTACCACGCGTCCCCGGTTGTCTGTGAGACGGCCTTCATCAAGGATCTGAAGCAAGAGATCGCAAACGTCACTGTGAGCCTTATCCACCTCGTCCAGCAGTAACACTGTGTAAGCATTTCTTCTCACAGCCTCTGTGAGCTGTCCCCCGTCATCGTAACCCACGTACCCGGGAGGCGCGCCCAGGAGACGGCTGACAGTATGAGCCTCGGCATACTCTGACATGTCCAGGCGCATCAAAGCATCCTCGCGGCTGAAGAGAAATTCGGCCAGTGCTCTGGCCAGTTCTGTCTTCCCCACGCCTGTAGGACCGGCGAAGATGAACGACGCCAGAGGTCTGCGCCGGTCGGATAGCCCGGCCTTGGCAGTGCGGACACTATTGGCCACTGTTGCAATTGCCCTGGCCTGCCCTTTGACTCTGCGGGTGAGGATTTCTTCCATGTGAAGGAGCCTTTCGGCCTCTTCGCGTGTAAGCCGTTCCACAGGAATTCCCGTCCATTCCGATACAACGCGCGCTACATCTCCTGGTGTAATGGCCGGGGATATTTTGGAGCGACGGGGCCTATCCGGAGAAAGGGTCATGATAAAGGAGCCCAGCCGTATCCGTGCCAACGCCTGGTCAATCAGGTCCAAAGCCTTGTCAGGAAACCTCCGGTCAGGGATATACCGGCCTGCGAGCTTCACAGCTGCCTGGAGGGCCTCATCCGGGATATCCACACCGTGGTGCTCCTGGTACCTTGGTTTCAAGCCCCGCAGCATCTCCAGTGTCTCGTTGTCAGTTGGCTCGTGGACGCGTACCGGCTGAAATCGCCTCTCCAGCGCCGGATCCCGTTCGATGTGGAGCCGGTAATCATCCAGCGTAGTGGCACCGATGCAACGGATGTCGCCTCTGGCAAGGTAAGGTTTGAGAATATTGGCGGCGTCCATTCCTCCTTCGGATATTCCTGTACCCACCAGCGTGTGCAACTCGTCGATGAAAAGGATTATGTGGGGATCGGCCGAAGCTTCGTCGATGATTTTTTTAATTCGCTCTTCAAAATCCCCCCGGTAGCGCGTTCCTGCCACTATCGATGACAATGACACCTCTATTATATTAGCGTCTTTAAGGGCTTCCGGAACTTTGGTTCCTATCAATCTTTGAGCTAGGCCCTCCACAATTGCGGTCTTTCCCACTCCCGCTTCGCCGATGAGAACCGGGTTGTTTTTTTGCTTGCGTAGCAGAATTTGGGCCACGGTACGGATTTCTTCCTTACGTCCCACTACAGGATCCATCTTCTTCTCGCGGGCTAACCGTGTCAGATTGCGGCCATATTGCTCAAGGGTGCCTGTCTGGATTGAAGATCGCTGGGTCAGTGTGTATTTTCGACGGCGGGATTTTGTCAGCAGGCGATTCTCCACCTCAGACCGCATGAGTGATACGTCCACATTGTGTTCTTTAAGAAGCCGTAAAGCAACTCCATCCCCCCCATTGAGTAGTCCCCAGAGCAAATGGATCGGCCGGATCACATCGATTTCGCGGATTTCTGCTTGAGTCTGTATATAGGTAAATATTTTCTGCATACGTGGCGTGGGTGAAAATCCGTTATTCTCGCTGGAAGTGGCCTGTTCAATGTTGATATGTTTCCGGATCTCTTTCTGTATACCGGGATCAATTCCGAAATTCCGCAAAACTTCGCGAATTTCGGGGTCCTTCACCTTGCAAAGTGCATAAAACAGGTGCTCGGTACCCATGAAGCTGTTATGCAGTTTCTGCAGCTCTTCCACGGCACTGGAGAGCACCTCGATGGCCTCTGTTGAAAGATCTTCAAAAGGAAATTTCATGATTGCACCCGGAAGCTAATAAACCCGTTATGGCGAATGGCCGGGTATTACTCCTCGAAACACAGGAGGGTTTCGCCTATCTTTAATATACTACCTGGCTTCAGCAAAACTCCCGTATGGACCTTTTTGCCTTCCAGAAAAGTCCCGTTCCGACTCTTGGAATCTTCCAGCCAGTAACCATCATTGCTGAGATGAATCACGGCGTGCTTACGACTCACACGCGGGTCTCCGGTTATCACCACTTCACAGCCGGGATCACGCCCAATTACTGCACGCGGCCGATCAATGCGAAAGATTAATCCATCCAATGGACCGTTGAGAACTTCCAGTTTCATGCTTTTACCTGGTTGGGCTCCACAGAGCTAGGTGAACCCGAACTCTCTTATTTCATTCTTTATCGCGGATCGCAGCTTCCGCCGGCCCTTCTATATCCCTCAATCGACGAAGCCTGGCGTCTTTTTCCACCACACGTCGAATTATGCTGCGGAGATCAGGATCAACTACCGGGGCGCATAACTGATCAAGTTGAATCAATGCCTCTGGTTCAAGCTTTACCTTGGATAATCGTTCGGGGAGTTCAGGGGAAAGCTTTTCCATTGGCTCTATAGTCCCTATCTGGAAGCGAATTTTATCTACAGCCCGTCCAGCAGGATGCCTCCTAAGTCGGGACAAAATTTCTGGAGCCATGAGTTTAAGCTCCTGTACCCAAACCGAGCTTTCAACGTTAACGGTAAGGACCCTTCGCGTAAAACGGGCTGGTTGTGCATGATGTGCAATGGTGCGACCCACTGCCTTCATCCATGCCATACGCAGCCTGTATTCTCGAATATGCTGGGTAAACCTCAATCGCTTGGAGGATTTCTCCAGAACATTAGCTAGGGATTGAGGAACAGAAAAAGCCCCCATCATTTTTTCAACTCCGACAAAGTCGGATTATTACCCAAATATCAATATCCTTTATATTATTATAAAATTTTAGGAAAAAGTCAATGCTATTCCCTTTATCTTTTATATGCTATTTCAGTTTAAAAAATATAAAAAATAGATTCCATCAGGGCTATTTCTTTCGAAGATTCTTCAACCAGGAATGATATTTTAGCTATCCAAAAGAATATGTTGATAATTTCACGCATTATAACTCTTAACAAGACAAGCTATAAAAAATCTTGACTATTTTATTCTCGTGTGCTAAACAATCAGCAAAAAAATTGTTAATTTTTTCACTATCTAATCATTAATTGCTGTTCTATCTCGTGTTTTCATCATAACCTTTTGTAATATCAGATGTTCAGATGTGAGGATGAAGCAAAAATTAGGGCATAATATTGAGTATTAATGTTGAGGGCCGAAAAAAGACATTTGTTTGATTGCCGGGAAGGGAGAGAACCTTGTATACTATTATTGAAAAAAAAGAGATGGCCCAGGGGACTGTGATAAAGTTTCGCATTAAAGCACCCCGTATTGTCCGGAAGGCTCAACCGGGACAGTTTGTCATTGTGCTCTCCCACGATCAAGGAGAGCGCATACCCCTGACCATTGCTGATGCCGACGACCAAGAGGGTAGCATCACCCTGTTTTTCCAAGTAGTAGGTAAAACAACAATGCAAATGGCCGAAATGAAGGAGGGTGATGCTCTTGTCAGTGTCATTGGCCCCCTGGGGGTGCCGACCCATATCGCCAAGCTGGGCACCGTGATCTGTGTGGGTGGTGGCCTGGGCGTGGCGGTAATCTATCCTATTACACGAGCGTTCAAAGAAGCTGGCAATCATGTCATTTCCATCATCGGAGCCCGTACCAAGGATCTGCTGATCCTTGAGGAAGAAATGCGAGCCATCAGCCACGAGCTGCGGATTACCACGGATGACGGCAGTTATGGCCATCATGGCTTTGTCACCGACGTGCTCAAGCAGATCCTTGAGCAGCGGGACGATATCCAAATGGTCATGGGTATCGGGCCTGTTCCTATGATGCGATTCTTGTGTCGCACCACAGAGCCTTTCAAAATAAAGACTATGGTGAGCTTGAATCCTATCATGGTTGATGCCACGGGCATGTGCGGGTCATGTCGCGTGAGAGTGGGCGGTGAAACGAAGTTCGCCTGCGTTCATGGACCTGACTTCGACGGACATCAGGTGGACTTCGATGAACTAACGAAAAGGCTTATGATGTACGTACCACAGGAGAAGGAGGCTGTTGAAAGATTTAAGCGATGTCACGGCAGTGGATCTTAATAGTATTGAAGAGATAAAGGCTCTTGCAGGCTTACTATGATTCTTTTTCTTAAATTAGGAGTAGCCCATGGCTGAAGAGAAGAAAAAGCGGGAGAAGATCCCCAGGCATGAGATGCCTGAACAGGACCCCAAGGTGCGACGGCACAACTTCGATGAGGTGCCCCTGGGGTATACACCGGAGATAGCACAATTGGAGGCACAGCGCTGCCTGCAATGCAAAAAACCCCTTTGCATGGCGGGATGTCCGGTTGAAATCGATATTCCTGCTTTCATCGGGCTTATCGCTCAAGGTGATTTCCTGGAAGCTGCACGCAAACTCAAAGAGAAAAATGCACTGCCAGCCATCTGCGGACGTGTGTGCCCCCAGGAAGACCAATGCGAGATAAAGTGCGTGTTGGGCAAAAAAGAAGAGCCTGTTGCCGTTGGTCGGCTCGAGCGGTTCGTGGCCGACTTCGAACGGGAGAGTGGAAAAATCTCCATCCCCCCCAAGGCTGCCCCCACTGGCAAGCGAGTTGCAATTGTGGGCTCGGGGCCGGCCGGCCTGACAGTGGCAGGCGATCTCATCCAGCAGGGCCATGAAGTGTGGGTCTTTGAAGCCCTTAATAAGCCCGGAGGCGTCTTGGTTTATGGCATCCCAGAATTTCGACTCCCCAAAGCCATTGTGCAGGCCGAAGTGGACTATCTCAAGCAATTAGGCGTGCACGTCGAGGTGAACTGCGTGGTGGGCAAGTCCATCACTGTTGACGAATTGCTGAAAGAAGAAGGATTTAATACTGTATTTCTGGGCCTGGGGGCCGGACTGCCCGTCTTTATGAATATCCCAAGGGAAAACTTGTGTGGGATTTACTCGGCTAATGAATACCTTACCCGTTCCAATTTGATGAAAGCATACCTTTTCCCTGAATACGACACTCCCATAGCCAAAGGCAAGCGGGTTTGCGTCCTGGGTGCCGGCAATGTGGCCATGGATTCTGCACGCACAGCGCTGCGCATGGGTGCCGAGGAGGTCAACATAGTCTATCGCCGCTCCCGGGTTGAGATGCCAGCGCGAGCTGAAGAAATCCACCACGGTGAAGAAGAAGGGGTGAAATTTCAGCTTCTCACAGCCCCTATTAGTTACCTGGGAACAGATAACGGCTGGGTCAAGGGGATGGAGTGCATTCGCATGGAGTTGGGCGAGCCAGACGACTCGGGGCGCCGCCGTCCAGTGCCCATTGAAGGCTCCGAATTCGTCATCGACACCGACATGGTTATTGTAGCCATAGGTACAGGCGCCAATCCTCTGGTTCCCCAGAGCACCAAGGGGCTGGAAACCAACAGATGGGGATATATCATTGCAGACGAGGAAACTGGACAGACCAGCAAGAAAGGCGTTTATGCCGGAGGCGATATCGTCACTGGTGCGGCCACAGTAATCCTGGCTATGGGCGCTGGCCGGAAGGCTGCACGAGCTATGCATCAATATTTAATGAACGGATAGAAAAATAAAAAACACTTGACATCAATATGGTCGTATGGTAAGCGATGAGTCTCCATAGCAAAGTATTGTTTTGCTTCTCTAATTATTGTCTGAAATAAAAATATCGATATTCCGGCATGTGTTGAAAACATAGTTCTAGTGCTTTCCCAATAGTAGGTCTCGAAAAAAAGGGGCCGTTGAACGACGGCCGTTTTTTTGGTTTAGTGAGTGATTCATGCTGTCGAGTTATCTGGCCATTCTGATTTTCTTAGTTGTAGCACTGGGTTTTGCCATTTTCACGATTTTATTTTCTTATCTTTTCGGCCCTCGAAAACCCTCCAAAGAGAAGCTCATGCCGTACGAATGCGGCATGAATCCCATCGGCTCTGCTAGGCGACGTTTTTCCGTCAAGTTTTTTATTGTAGCCATGTTATTCATTGTTTTCGACATCGAGGTGGTGTTTCTCTACCCATGGGCAACCATTTTTAAAGACCTGAAGTTATTTGGACTGATAGAAATGGGGATTTTCATTGCGATCCTCTTTATTGCTTTGGCTTATGTCTGGAAAAAAGGAGCGCTTGAATGGGAGTAGAAACAAGGTTGGCCCCGAATATTCTCACCGCCAACCTGGAGAAACTGGTCAACTGGGCACGTACAGGCTCCATGTGGCCACTGGCTTTCGGCCTGGCATGCTGTGCACTTGAGATGATTGTCACCGCCACCTCCCGATATGACCTGGCACGCTTCGGCATGGAGGTCATGCGTCCATCACCCAGGCAAGCTGATCTACTTATTGTCGCTGGTCGATTGAGTAAAAAAATGGCTCCAGCGGTATTGCGTCTTTATAACCAGATGAGCGAGCCAAAGTGGGTTATTGCAATGGGCGCCTGCGCATCCACGGGTGGGCTGTTCGACACGTACGCTGTGGTCCAGGGCGTGGACAAGGTAATTCCGGTGGACCTTTACATACCAGGCTGCCCGCCACGACCGGAAACACTCATCCATGGGATACTGGAACTCCACAAGAAGGTCAAAGAAGAAAAATTCCGAAAGTATACCTAATGACGAAGCATTCGATCAATACCATTGAGAACAACATCACCGTAAGGAAGCTTCGCAATAAATTCCCCGATGACACGATTGAAGTTTCTACCTTTCGGGATGAGGTAACGGTAAGGATACGGCCATCAGCCGTAATCCACATCTGCCAGTTTCTCAGGGATGATGAGGCGCTGCAGTTCAATTTTCTGATGGATGTCACCAGCTTGGATTATCCAAAGCGAGCTGAGCGCTTCGATGTCGTTTACCACTTGTATTCTCTTACCCATAATTACAGGCTAAGACTCAAAGCCAGCGTGGGGGGAGATCAACCCTCCATAAATTCGGTAACTTCTGTGTGGAAAACCGCTAATTGGTTGGAGCGAGAAGTGTTTGACCTTATGGGCATCCATTTTAAAGGACATCCGGATCTGCGCAGGATAGTCCTTCCTGAGGATTGGCAGGGACACCCGCTGCGAAAGGATTACCCCCTCAAAGGCATGGATTCCGAAGGGGCTTCGTACGAAGTGGAAAATCATGGCTGAGACTGAACTGCTGACCTTGAATGTGGGCCCACACCATCCCAGCACACATGGCGTGCTCAGGATTGTTTGTGAACTTGATGGGGAATACGTCCGCAAGGCCACCATACATATTGGTTATCTCCATAGCGGGTTCGAAAAGCTGTGCGAGAATAAGACATACCACCAAATCATCACGATTACGGATCGTGTCGATTACATGGCAGCCATGATGAATAATTTTGCCTTCGTGCTGGCAGTGGAGAAGCTGCTGGATATCGAGGTTCCCAAGCGCTGCCAGTACATCCGCGTCATTATGGCCGAGCTTAGCCGAATTGCCAGCCACCTTTTCTGGTTGGGCGCCCACGGCCATGACCTTGGCGCTTTTACGCCGTTCTTTTACACAATTCGCGAGCGGGAAGATATCTTCGACCTGTTCGAGATGGCCACCGGAGGGAGGCTCACCCCATCATACTTCCGTGTGGGAGGTATGGCTGCGGACCTTCCCGATGGATTCGTGGGAAAAGCTCTGGAGTTTACAAAGCCCTTTCCTTCCCGCGTAGATGAATACGAAGGGTTGCTGACCAAAAATATTATCTATATGGAACGAACCAAGGGAGTCGGTATCCTTCCCATGGAAGAGCTCATCAATTGGGGTGTAACAGGTCCAATACTCCGAGCCTCAGGCCTCGCCCATGATCTGAGAAAGACCCAGCCTTATTCCTCATATGATGATTTTGACTTTGATATTCCAACGGGTACCAACGGTGATGTATGGGATCGATACCAGGTTCGAATTAAAGAAATGCATCAATCCAACAGGATCATCCGGCAGGCGCTGGAAAACCTCCCTTCCGGGCCTATTAATGCCGACGCTCCGCAGGTCAAAATTCCTCCCAAAGAGGATACTCTGGAAAACATCGAGGCATTGATTCATCATTTCCTCATTACGGCTATAGGCTTTCGGCCTCCTGTGGGAGAGGTGTACCACGCAATAGAGTCGCCCCGCGGCGAATTGGGCTTTTACATCGTCAGCAATGGTGAGAGCCGGCCTTATCGTTGTCGCATCAGGCCGCCTACTTTCGTCAATTTGGAACCTGTAGCGCAGATGGTCGAGGGACGGCTTATAGCGGATCTGGTCTCCATATTGTCGAGCATCGACATTGTCCTTGCCGAGGTTGATCGCTAGTGAAAGAGACCTTGATATCCTTGGAGATTCGTAATGACAGAGATTAGCTTCAGCAGTTGGACGGGCGAGATTCTGGATAACCGTGGTAAAACCGATCCTGATCGAGTGGAATTGACGGGTGTGAAGGTGCCCGCAGAATTCGAGCCAGGGGAACGCATTACTGCCTTAATGGGATGGAAAGGCCTGATCGTTATGGACGAGAAGGTAAGCATCCCCGATATGAGTCGCAATTACATGGAAGCCATCCAGGAGGCATCCTGCGGGAAGTGTATTCCATGCCGTGTGGGAACCCGCCTCATGCGAGAGATCCTCACCCGCATCTGCACGGCTGGTGGCGAAAAGGATGACCTGGAAAAGCTCGAGCGGCTGGGGGCAGACATCATGGCCGCCTCCAAGTGCGAGATAGGAAAAACAGGGCCCCTTCCCATACTGCACGCATTGAAGCATTATCATAAGGATTTCGAGGATCTCATTACGCAGAAAAAATCAGTTACACGTGGTCATTACCGTTGGCATATAACAGCACCTTGCCGTGCCGCATGCCCTGCCAGCCTAGATGTGCCTGGCTATGTGGAGCTCATCAAAGAGCGCCGCTTTAGGGAATCGCTGGACCTGGTGCGGGAACGGTGTCCTCAGCCAGGCACTATCGGTCGTGTCTGCATTCGTCCCTGCGAGTTCAACTGCCGCCGCAATCTTGTGGATGACACCATCCAAATCAAATTCCTCAAGCGCTTCGTTGCCGACTACGAGTGGACACTTAGCCCTGAGCCCAAAGTATCAAGGCTAACTGAGGAGCAGAAGGAAAAGGTAGCCATTATCGGTGCTGGGCCTGCGGGCTTGTCGGCAGCTTTTTACCTTGGTCTGAAAGGATTTCACTGCACCATTTTTGATGCCCTCCCCGAAGGAGGCGGTATGGCTGCTGTGGGGATTCCAGATTACAGGCTGCCAAGGAATGCGCTGGGCTATGAGATAGATGCCATTCAGCGGCTGGGTGCAGAGTTCCGCTATAACAACCGCATGGGGAGAGACTTTTCCCTGGAGGATCTGGAAAAACAAGAGTACAAGGCTATCCTAATCGCCGTGGGCGCGCATGAAAGTAAGAAGATGCGGGTGGAAGGGGAGGATGCCGGGTATGAAGGGTTTATCCACGGTGTTCATTTTCTGCGAGACATAGCTCTGGGCAATGAGATTTACAAGGGAAAGAAAATCGCCGTGGTGGGAGGCGGTAATGTGGCTATCGACTGCGTCCGAAGCGCCTTCAGGGTTGGATTTGAAGAAGTAAACCTTCTCTATCGCCGAAGTCGCAAGGAGATGCCAGCAGACGATGTAGAAATCGAAGATGCGGAAAAAGAAGGGGTCAACTTCCAATATCTTACGCTTCCCACTCGGATACTGGCCCAAAATAGCAAAGTGGTGGGACTGGAGTGTATTCGCATGGAACTGGGTGAGCCCGATGCCAGTGGCCGCCGTCGGCCCGTGCCTATCGAGGGCAGCGAGTTCACCATAGATGTGGATGTAGTGATCCCGGCCATCGGACAGGATGTAAACCTGGAATTCATTGAAGAAAAGCATGGGATCCAGGTCTCCAAGTGGAATACTGTGATTGTCAACGAAGATAGCCTCACGACGGATCGGCCGGGGGTTTTCTCAGCGGGTGATTGCGTAACGGGACCAGATGTTCTGGTGGGGGCTCTGGCCGCAGGGTATGATGCCGCGCAGGCCATCGAGCAGTATATCCGCGGAGAAGAGTTTCATCTGCCAGAATATCGGCGGATGGAAAAAATTATCAAGCAACTTGGTGTTTACGATCCCACCGAAAAAGTCGGGATTCCGGGCGGGTGGTACAAATCCACCATGGGGTACCTCCCTCCCGAGACTCGAATTCACACCTTCGGCGAAGTGGAGCTAGGTTTTACACCCGATGCGGCCATCCGGGATGCGGAACGCTGCCTGAGGTGCTATCGGGTCCTGATGTTGGCAACGGAAATTGAAGAAATACCAGCGGATTCAATCGAGGATCGGGATGATACGCGCAACAATTGACGGCAAAGAGCTTGTTGTTCCCGAGGAGACTACCATCCTGAAGGCTGCCCGTGAGGTAGGGATTCATATTCCTACGCTTTGTTACATGGATAAGCTGGGGCCCATGGCCTCGTGCCGCATCTGTCTGGTTGAGGTTGAAGGTGCCGACAAGCCTGTTACGGCCTGCAACACTCCGTTGGTGGATGGCATGGTGGTTACCACGCAATCGGAACATCTCCATTGGCTGCGAAAAGAGGCCATCCAGTTCCTGCTCATCGACCATCCCTTGGATTGCCCGGTCTGCGATGCCGGCGGTGAGTGTGAACTGCAGAACCTGGCCTATGATTTGGGCGTGACGCAGAAGAATTACGAGCTTGAGGCCATGGAGCCGAAGATCAACTATGAATGGCCTCTCATCGAGTACCACAGCGACCGATGCGTTCGCTGCTTGCGGTGCATAAATATCTGCTGGGAAGTCCAGGGATTCGGCGCTTACCGCCTTGTTGGCCAGGGCTATGAAACATACGTCGATACCGTGGATGGGGAGCCATTGAACTGCGAGTTTTGCGGCCAATGCGTCCAGGTATGCCCGGTGGGAGCGCTGATTCATAAACCCTTCAAGTTCAGGGCCCGATCATGGGAGCTCACCCGCATACCCTCCGTTTGTCCTCACTGCGGCCGGGGATGCAACGTGGAGCTGCACGTCAAGGACGGTCGCCTCCTCAGGATCATGTCACCGGACAAGGAAACCATTAATGAAGGGAACCTGTGCAGCAGAGGGTTCTTCGGGTATGGATTCGTTAACAGCCCTGAGCGGCTATCCTCACCCCTGATAAGAAAATCGGGAGAGTTGACCCCTACCACGTGGCCGGAGGCCCTGGATTATGTGGCCCGGAAATTGAGGCAGATCGTGGAGCAAAAGGGCCCAAATGATGTGGGGGGGCTTGCCTCACCACGGGCTACCAATGAGGATAATTACCTGTTCCAAAAGTTCCTCCGGGCGGCAGTGGGTACTCCCAATATTGATAGCATCGCTGCCATGGGATACAGACAGGCCATCCGGGTGATGGAGGAGGCCACCGGAGTCCCGGGGGCGGCGGGAATTCTGGATGTCTTGGGTCGTGCAGGTGCCATCCTGGTGGTAGGATGCGACCTTGCCAGAGAGATGCCCGTGGCTTCTCTGCCCGTCATCTGGGCCGCCCGCGACCGGGGAGCGAGACTGGTGATTGCCAATCCAGTTGGGACCAAGCTGGACAACTTCGCCACTTCCCGGCTGACGTACCGCCCCGGATCAGAGGCGGAACTGCTGGGGGGGCTTATGAAGACCATCCTGGCAGAAGAGCTTTATGATCGCTCTTTTGTTCAGGATCACGTGGATAACGAGGCCGCACTCCGGAAGACCCTGGAGAAGCTCTCCTGGGATGCAGTGGAGAAGTCCACGGCTGTTCCAGCAGCCGACGTTCGGGATGCGGCCTGTGATTTTATGGGAAAAGTAGGGCGCTGCGTTGTCTTCGGTCACTTTTTTCTGGGCCAGCCCGACGGGGAAAACAGCGCAGCTGCCGCCGTGAACCTGGCGCTGCTGGCAGGATGCCTAGAAAACGGGGGGATTTTCCCCTCAGCTCTCTGGAGCAATATGCAGGGGCTGCTGGATATGGGCGCGGCGCCGGATCGCCTCCCCGGCCACCAGGGGCTCATGGAAGCCGCGGCCTTCGGAAAGGCCTGGCAAAGGCCGGTGCCGGAGAAGGAAGGCCTTTCAGCCGCACAGATGATCGAGGCCATCGAGCGGGGAGAAATATCGGCTCTTTACATAATGGGAGCCGATCCTGTGGTATCCTTTCCTGATGCTGGACGAGTTGAGGCGGCGCTAAAAAACCTCGATCTTCTGATAGTTCAGGATCCTTTCCTCACCGAAACGGGAAGGGGGGCCCACTGCGTATTACCCTCTTCCACCTTTGCAGAAAAAGAGGGAACGTTCACCAATGCCGAGCGGCGAATCCAGCGGCTCAGACCCGCTTTAGGCCGAAAAGGCCAGAGCCTTCCGGACTGGAAGATTTTATCGATGCTGGCTGATAAAATGGGGTTCTCAATGGAATACGCTTCCCCCGGGAATATCATGCAGGAAATTTCCCAGATGGTTCCCCAGTATCGTGGTTTGTGCTATTCGGACTTGGGGAGCATGGGCCGACAGTGGCCATCCAACGGCGATATCGAAATCCAGGAGAAAATTCGGGCGCGGTTCCTCCCCGTCTCCTTTTCAAATGAAGATAAAGAGAATGAAAAGGGTGATTATCCGTTCACCCTCCTAATCGGGCCATCCCTGCATCATTTGGGTTCTCTTACAACCCGGATGGAAGAGCTACTGAAGATCGATCCAGAGGCTGTTGTTGAGATAAATCCTGAAGATGCAGCTCGCTTGGGCATTACGGGAGGAGACAGGGTTATCGCTAAATCACAAAGGGGTCATGTGGAGCTTAAAGCGAGAACAACTGAGCGCTGTCCGGCCGGGGTATTGTGGACGTCACCTCATTTCCCGAAACAGCGCGTGAATGTGTTAACAAAGGGGGGTTTTATCTGCCAGGTCAAGCTGGAGAAAAAGGCCTGATCCCGAGAAAATCATTGTAAAATTATCAATTAGCAATGCAAAATTAACAAAGTAATTGGAGAGAAAAGATAATTTTAAAATGATAATTGCTAATTATTCATTTTGCAATTATGGAGTGATACCCTGAGACCGGCATTTCCTCCGACAATTAAGGAGCGTAAGCTTGCTTGATGCCATCATATTTTTCATCTGGCAATTGATCAAGGTTCTCATCGTGCTGGGGGTGGTGCTGGGGACGGTGGCATATCTCACCCTGGCCGAGCGGAAGCTTCTTGGATTCATACAGATCCGCTATGGGCCTAACCGTGTGGGGCCTTGGGGTCTCCTCCAACCAATAGCTGACGGGCTCAAGCTCTTCTTCAAGGAGGAGGTTGATGTGACCATGGCCGCGAGGCCCGTTTACTGGATAGCCCCTGTCATTATGGTCACGTGCGCGCTGATTCCCTTTGCTGTGATTCCTTTTGGACCTCGTATGTACGTTACCGACATCAATGTAGGACTCCTTTACCTGTTCGCCGTCTCATCTCTGGGTGTCTATGGGGTGGTGCTGGCTGGATGGTCCTCCAACAGCAAGTATCCGTTGCTGGGCGGGATTCGCTCTTCCGCCCAGATGATTTCCTACGAACTGGCGGCAGGTGTCGCGGTTATCGGCATTGTGATGCATACCGGCACATTAAGCGTGGCACGCATCGTTGAAGCCCAGGAGGGGATTTACTGGTTTGTCCTCAAACAGCCTCTTGGTTTCCTGATATTCATGGTGGCGGGATTTGCCGAGATCGGTCGGACTCCGTTCGACCTGGTAGAGTGCGAGAATGAGCTCACATGCGGTTATATGACCGAATACAGCTCCATGAAGTTCGCACTTTTTTACCTCTCGGAATATGCCCACCTTTTATTAATGAGCGCATTGATTGTTACACTTTACCTTGGTGGGTGGCAGGGCCCATGGCTGCCAGGCGTTATCTGGTTCGCCATTAAAACCGCACTGGTTGTTTTCTTCTTCATCTGGGTGAGGGGAACTTATCCCCGCGTGAGATACGACCAGCTTATGGCACTGGGCTGGAAGGTGCTGCTGCCTCTTGCCCTGCTCAATGTGCTAATTACGCCGCTGTCAATGAAGCTATTCGGCGACTTTTAACGGCAGCCGCTGTGAGGCTGGAAGAAAATCATTGCAAAATTGTCAATTAGCAATGCAAGATTAGCAAGCAATATAAGGTGGAAACCAAGAGCGTTAATTTTAAAATGCTGATTGCTAATTTTTCATTTTTCAATTAAAAATTGCGGGGTTAAACCTCGTTTCTACAGGACAGACGGTGCGCGGAGAGGAAATCCATGATCGGAGCCCTGCTGAAGGGATTGAAAATCACGCTGTGGGAGTTTTTTAACCCGCCCATCACTATTCGGTATCCGGAAGAAAGAAGAGAGCTCTATCCCCGGTGGCGCGGACTTCACCATCTCGAATGGGATGAGGTGAAAAACAGGGAAAAATGCGTGGCCTGTCGCCTGTGTTCCACTGTCTGTCCAGCCCAGTGTATCACGGTGGTACCGGGGGAGAACGAAAAGCATGAGATGTATCCTGTGGAGTACAGCATCGACCTGCTGCGGTGCATATTCTGCGGGTTTTGCGTGGAGGCCTGCCCGGTTAATGCCATAGTTATGACAACCAAATATGAGATGGCTGGCGAGAGTCGGGAGAGTATGTTGTTAACCAAGGAAATGTTGCTCAAGACCTGAGCCCCTGGGAGTTCAATGGTTATGGCATCCCTGATTTTTTTCATCCTTAGCATAGTTGTGGTGGTAGCTTCGCTGATGGTAATCCTTCAGCGGAACCCCATTTATAGTGCGTTATACCTTGTATTCACTTTTTTCAGTATGGCGGGAATTTTTCTGCTACTAGGAGCAGAATTTATTGCTGCAATTCAGGTCATTGTTTACGCCGGTGCAATTATGGTGTTGTTCTTGTTCGTCATCATGATGTTGAGTCTTGAGCGTGAAGAAGAGACGCCAAGCCAACACCCGTGGCAGAGAAGGTTTGCTGTGATTTTCGGGCTGATACTTTTAATTACCCTGGGCGGGGCAGTATATTCTGGTGTCTTGAAGGTGGGGCCCACCAAAGTAGCCGTCCAGCCAGCCGTAGAAAACACCAAGGCAGTGGC
>CAZTAS010000014.1:0-44981 GCA_964611635.1 uncultured Thermodesulfobacteriota bacterium | reverse complement strand
ACGGGGTACTGAACGTTTCGGACTTCGAAGCCCCAGCGGACCCGCTTCCGGGCGTGGTCATGCCGGTGCCTCCAGGGGCGCAGACGGGTGACGAGGGCACATTCACTTTCGACGTTAGCGACGAGCTCAAGACGGCGATCGATCTGGATTTCGACTTCTTCTCCATTCAGGGGCGTGTGGACGAAACCCTGGCGGGTAGTGGATTCAGACGGGGGCTCCAGGTGCACTCGACCGCTAACGGAAACCTCGTGCTCGGTAAAGAGCCGCAGTTGGAGGTCGTCTTCACGCCGCCTCCGGAGCTGATGTGGACGATCACATCGCTTCCCACATACGGCACACTGACTGATCTTGCGGGGAACCTTGTGAATCTTAATCAAACTTTCACCCAAACGCCGACACTGCTCTTCACTCCGCCGGCCAACCTCAGCGGAGATTTCAGCTTCGAATACCAGGTGACGGAAGGTCTTGTCACCGATACGGCGATGGTTACTATAAGCGTGAGCATCTTCGACGAGTGCACCTTCAACGGTCGAGAGCCTGGCTGTGCTCCAGGAGGAGGCTCGTAATGCACTGACTGACATCGACAAGATTTTGTCGATGTTTGTAACATACTATCCCCCGAAGGGGCCAATTTTTTCGTGCGAAGTAGCGGAAAAAGTGCAATTACTTTGAGAATAGACCAGGAGGAAAAAATGAGACGAAGATCATGTTTACCTTTGGCGGTGGCTTTATTTATTATTGCTGCTTTCCTTTCAGGCAACGTTGTTCTGGCCGTACCCGGAAGCCCGGATACATGGAAGACAACTGAGCCGGTTGCGACCATGATCGTCAGTCCTTCATACATTGATTGGCAGCCCTATGTGGAGTTCGCACAACTGATTCTGACGGTCTCAGGGCCAGGGGATGCTTATTTCCGGCAGGTAGTTGAAGCTGGCAGCTTCCCTTATTTCGAGCTTCTGGACAACGATGGAAAACCGTTCCCTGACGGCTCATGTACCTATGAGCTGGTGGTTGTGCCAATTATTACTCTTACTCCAGAGGCCCGTGAGGCGTTGGCATGGGGCCGGGAATACGGGGACGACACGACTGCATCGGAACTGAGGAGTGCTGGATTGTTACCCCAAGACGGCCTTGTGCAGTCCGGCAACTTCTTGATCCAGAATGGCGCAGTCGTGACGACGGAGAGCCCCGAAGTCGGGGAAGTAGAGCCTTCAAAAGGGGACATAATGCTGAGGCCGGATCAAGTGATCTATGACGATCTGATCGTAGATGGGAGTCTGTGTGTCGGGTTTGATTGTGTGAATGGTGAGAGTTTTGGCTTTGATACGATCAGGCTCAAGGAAAACAACCTGCGAATCAAGTTCCAGGATACGAGTTCCGCGGCCAGTTACCCCACGAACGATTGGCAAATTACCGCCAACGATTCCACCAACGGCGGCAAGAACAAGTTCTCCATCGACGACATAGACGGTGGCAGAACGCCATTTACCATCGAAGCCGGTGCCCCGAGCCACTCCCTTTACGTGGAGGACTATGGGCGCGTTGGGCTCGGAACCTCTACACCATCTGTAGAATTGCACGTGGTTGACGGGGATACACCGACTGTCCGCTTGGAGCAGGATGGATCATCGGGATGGGCGGCCCAGACCTGGGACGTGGCCGGCAACGAGACCAACTTCTTCATTCGCGACGTTACCAACGGCAGCAAGCTGCCATTCAGAATCCGCCCCAGTGCCCCCTCTAGCAGTATTGATATCAGTGCTAGTGGTCAAGTAGGTATCGGGACGGCATCCCCGGCCGCGCCACTTCACGTGAAAGCAAGCCTCGGTGATGTGGGAACGGCAACGGTTCTGAACCTGGAAAACAATGGCCGTGTTTATCTTGACTTTAATAACAACGCCAGTGGTGAGACCTGGAGGATTTATAACAGCGGCCCCGCTGGGAGTTCGGTCTTCTATATCGTCAATGTGGACAACCCCGGCGCTGAGCTGTATATTTCGCAGACCGGCGATCTAAGCGTCCTGGGCACCATCTCTTCTGGCGGGACGCAGCTCAACGTGCCAGACTACGTCTTCGAGCAAAGCTATCCGCTTATGTCCCTGCCTGAGCTGGCGGAGTTCGTTGCAGCGAACAAGCACCTCCCCAACATGCCCTCTTCTGCGGAAGTTGCAAAGCAAGGCGTTAACCTGAGCCATTTTCAGATGAAGTTGCTGGAAAAGATTGAAGAGCTGACACTCCACACTTTGGCCCAGCAGGAGACTATCAACCAGCTCCGCACGCGACTGACGGCTTTGGAGAAAATCCAGGAGGCGAAACAGTAGGTTATCGTTATCGGTAAGGGCATAGTGGGTCCCCTCTGGATGGGTAAATCTGGGGCCCACTCTTGAATTAACCTTCCCAGAGGATGCTCGCCGCAAAGGTGAGCGTTTCACTTGGGTCTAAGTACTCTGGTTCATAAGTTCGGCAACATATTCCAGCTACGCGGCTCGCCGCATTTGGCATGCTGGGTCTTCGTCATTTAGACGGTTAATCAGAGCATGAAGATCGTCTCGAGTGAACCTCCATTGAAAGGAGCCGCTATCTGCTGGTAGTATTCTTGAAAGCCCATCAATCGCTCTTGCAGGGCAGAGATGGATGGGAAATCGTTCGGCGTGAGTACCTTGCGCTGAACGATGGAAAAGTAGATCTCGATTTAGTTCAGCCAGCTGGCGTGTACCGGTCCGTGGACGGCAACGAGGTTGGGATAAGCGGCCTGGAGACGATGAACGCAACGTATTCCGCGGTGTGACGATCCATTGTCTATGATCCAGAAGACGCGCTGCGCATCGCAATAGGGAGGCTGACTCATCACCTGAGCCACCAGACGCTCGAAGGCGGCAATACCCGTGGATGCCTCACATCGCCCGAAGAGTTTTAAGCGATGGACATCCAGCGCAGCCAGATACGCCAGAGCGCCGGAGTTCTTGTACTCGTGCTTCACACGCATGGGCCGGTCGGGCTTGGGCGCCAGTGTGGAGTGTATGCGGTGGCGAGCTTGGATGCTGGTCTTCTCATCGGCCGATATCACGGACTCATTGATGCTCAAAGGTTTTCCATCCCACTGGCGGGCGTACAGATCCAGGATGCGTCCAGCTTTGAGGGTGAACTCGGGATCCCGAGAAAAGATCCAGCAGCGATGGTGCCAGGGACGGATGGCATCCTCATTGAGCGAGCGCCAGACGGTCTTACCGCTGATGGTGGCCACTAGGCCACTATGTTGCGCCTCCCGCGCAATGTCCGCGCAACTCAGGCGCAAAAATGGGAGGCCTTTCGATGCCGGCAGTTCGCAGGCGAGGGCTTTAATCTGCACAACGACCTCTGGGGGGAAAAACACGGGGACGACCCGCTCGAGGACGCTCTTCCAAGCCTGGAAGGCGTTCATAGAAGAAGCGTTTTCGCCACTGACTGACCACATCGCGTCCCATGTCGAGTCGTGCTGCGATCTCGTGGTTGTCCAATTTCTCGGCCGCGAGGAGGATCATCTTGGCCCTTACCTTAGTACCATAAAATGAGGCAACGTATACTTGCGTGCCCTTTCTTTCAAGATGCGCTCCTCCTCACTACCGAGTATAATCTCGAATGGGCTTTTTCTCGGCATTTTTCCGCCCCTCCTTGCAAAGAAGAGCGTACCATAGCCGAGCCGATTTTGCAATAATAATATGTTGCCATATTTAAGCCATTAAGTACTTAGGTAAACGTCGCTGGGCATCCTTTATGATATTCTCAACCTTCCCCTCGTCAAACATTGTTCGCCAACGCGTCTCCAGCCGAATGAGCTCCTTACCGCTACCAGGCACAAGCAGCACGCACAAATCGTGCAAATGCTCACGGGCATGGTACAGGTCAACGATCCCGATGGCGTCGGGGAAGTGCAAGCTCGCAATCTCCCAGTTGTAGCGCGCGCCGTCAGCTATCACCACCACTTTCTTTGCAAACTCCAGACCACGACGAACAGCCTCACCGTAAATCCGCCAACCGAACTCTTAATGGCCCCCACAAAGCTTGTGCTTGCATCGTAGCGAACCGAGCGGCCTTGAGGGTCAAGAGTGGTCCGGGTGAACACACAACCAAGCTTAACCTCACGCGTTCGAGAACTCCCGTCTGTTTGCTTTCCCTTCCGGCCAGCCGTCTCCCACGGCACAACCGGTACCCCGGTCCCATCGTAGGAGACATACAACACCGGGATCTTTTCCGACACCTCCTGCTTCTGTTTCTTCTTAAAAAGAGATGTGCCTTTCTGACCCTGCCGGCTCTCAACCTCTTTCCCTGTGCCTTCCGCCACCCGCTCAACATCCTTGGCCGTCACCCTGATCCCCGCGCGTTCCAAAAACCTCTTTACTTCCGAAACCCTCTCGAGCGCGACCTCCGCCGTTTTTTCTCCCGCGACTCCTCACCCAATCCCCGCTCTATATCCCCCAGTCGCTCGGTAAGTTTGGCATATTCATCACAAAGATACCTGAAGTGGTGGAAGGCATCCACTTCCTCCCGAAAGCGCTCCGCCTCTTCCCGGCTCAACCTCTGCCCCATAGTCTTTCCCTTTTCCTTGCGGGTATAAATCGGGTAAGGCCCTCTGATCTCGGGATCCCTTTGCCCCTTCTTTTTCACCTTGAGATATTGCTCCGTAACCGACCCTTTCCGCATAGCCCTGATTTCTCGCATCTCTTTTAGAATTCTCTCTCTTCGATTTTCAAGGCTCCTTATCTCGTCCATTGCAATCTCCATTTTGTTGTTGTATATATACTACAATAGCAGAGCTAAAAAAAAGAATCAACAAAGAACCCCATTTTTATGTCGCATGCCCCCCGAAAAATAATAGCTTGACAAAAAAAACGAAGCAGATAAAAATAAAAAATTCTATAGCAGGGCCGAGGGACGCTCTGAAGGACCTGGCCCAATTACGAGTAAAAAGAGAGTCTGATTCTTTACCAATACCACACGAGAAATCAAATCGCTGGATGAGGAAAGGGGGTGATCACGCCGAGGTGGCCATATCAAAAGCACCGACAGTAACCGTATAAACTTTTGGACCTATTAAAAGGAGGGTTAAAATGATCAAAGAATACATCAGAAAAGCGGCGTTAATCGTTTTGATTTCTGCTTGTTTCGTTTCTTTTGCCCTGGTCCCTGCATCTGCTGCAAAGAAGGTGATTCGCTTCGCTCATGAGGCCATGATCGAATCGCCGTGGGGGATAACAACGGAAAAGTTTCGCGAGGAAGTGGAAAAGCGGACCCAAGGGCGGGTTCAGGTCAAGGTCTTTTATGGTGGCAGCCTAGCTGGCGCGTCAGAGGCTATTCAGATGGTAAAGATGGGCACTGCCGAAATGTACATGGATGTGATCGGGACCTGGGGAACCGCCATGTTCCCATCACTGCTCGTCTTCGACATGCCGTTTATTTTTAAGGACACTGACCATATTATCGCGGTGGCCAAGTCTCCTATCATGAAAAAACTCGCAGATGAGATGGTCAAGAAGACCGGGGTTCGTATCCTGGGGGCGGTTTCGGATCAGCAGCGAGTAATCATGTCCAACAAGCCTATCCGAACGCCGGATGACATGAAAGGCCTGAAAATCCGCTCCGCAGAGATCGCCACGAACATCGCCATGTATAAGGCCCTGGGGGCATTGCCCACGACGATCCCCTGGGGCGAGCTTTATACGAGCCTTGCCACGAAGATTGTGGACGGCATGGCCGCTGCACCGAGAACCGGATGGCAGTACAAGTTTTACGAAGTTCTGAAATATATGAACCTGACCTACCATCAAAGCTATCTGGAGACTTTCTGCATTAACGAAAAGTTTTTGAGAAGCTTAGAGCCGAGAGACCAAAACGCAGTGATTGAAGCCTGGGCCGTTGCCGAAGACTTCGGCAATAAGATCCAAAAAGAAAAATTCTTCCCGGACCACCTAAGAAAGGTGAAAGAACATGGGATGGAGATCATTGAAGTGGACCGCGCTGCTTTCGAAGAGAAGCTGAAGGGCTTCCATAAACAGTTTGTCAAAAAACTGTTCTCCGAGGAATTGTACAACTCCATCAAGAATTATCAATACTGAGATCCCGATCAAATAGCACAAAAAAAGCTGGCCGCCCGGTTTGCTGGGCAGTTTATGTCATCCTGGCGCCGGGCGGCAGCCGTAATGGGGATAAAGCCTCGGCCAAGATCCACAGAGGAGAGCTGTCATGAAGCATCTTCTTAAGTTCGCTGATATCATAGAGGCCATTTTAGTACATGCCGTCGGTATGTTGTTCATCGGCCTTATCACATGCACATTTATGGAAGTGATCTTCCGCTATTTCCTCAAGAATCCCTTAGCCTGGTCCGAAGAGTTGGCGCGTTTCCTGATGGTATGGATGGGATTCATAGGGGCTGCGGTGTGCACCAAGCGAGAGCAGCACCTGCAAATGGGTATCAGCATTGCCCGGTGGATCAATCCCAGAGCAGACCAGTGGGTTATGGTCGCCTTGAACCTGGCGTTTATGGTATTCATGGTATTCCTGATAAAGGCGGGGATCGATGTTTGCACCAATACCATGGAATTTCGATCTCCGGCCATGCGTCTTCCCATGCTCTATGTCCTGGGGGTGATCCCTGTCACGGGAGTGGCCATGCTGTTGTTTAACGGTGTCTCGCTGTACCGGATGATCATGATCAAGGGGGGATAGACCATGGTTCTGTTTGCCATCATGATCCTCTTATTCTTCCTGGGCTTCCCCATTGGGCTGTCCATGCTGCTGGCCAGCTTCTTTGTCATCCTGGCCTCGGGCGAATTCATGAATTTTCTCATGCTGCCCACCAAGATGGTGGGCTCCCTCAATAGCTTTCCCTTGCTTGCCATCCCCTTCTTTATGCTGGCTGGCGAATTGATGAACACTGCCGGGATTACCGATCGGGTCTTCAACTTTGCACGGGCTATTGCCAGTCATATCATGGGCGGGCTGGGCCACGTAAACGTGCTGGCCAGTATGATTTTTGCCGGGATGTCCGGTTCGGGGCTTGCCGATGCCGCTGGTCTGGGGCAGGTTGAAGTCAAGGCTATGCGGGATGCGGGCTACGACGGCAAGTTCTCCGCAGCGGTTACGGCAACATCGGCATGCATCGGGCCCATAATTCCGCCCAGCATCCCCATGGTGATCTGTGGCCTCGTAACTGAGCAATCGGTAGGCAAACTCTTGCTCGGAGGGGCTATCCCCGGAATCATGATGGGTCTGGGCTTGATGGTGGTAGTATACCTGTTGGCCCGCAAGCGCGGCTATCCCAGCTTTCCTCGACCTCCTATTGTGGAAATGGCCCGGGCCTTCCTGCGGGCTTTTTTCCCCATGATGACCCCTGCGATCCTGGTGGGAGGGATTATCTTTGGTATCTTCACTCCCACCGAGGCTGCCGTTGTGACATGTGTCTACGCCCTGATATTGGGGATAATCGTATATCGACAATTATCGTTGAGACAGATTTATCGGACGTTCTTAGTTGTAGGAATCCGCACGGGATCCATCGCCATCATCATTGCCGGCGCCCAGGTGCTGGGCAATCTGACCGTCCAGGACATGCTTCCCCAACGACTCAGCATGGCCATGGTTGGTGTCACCACCAATCCAGAGCTGCTGTTGCTATTGATCATCTTCATGTTTCTGTTCCTGGGATGTTTCATGAGCGACCTGGCGCTCCTGATCATCATGGGCCCCATGCTCATGCCCCTGGTGATCAAGGTCGGGATAGACCCGATTCACTTTGGAGTAGTGATGGTTCTGGTCCTCCAACTGGGAATGATCACTCCCCCTTACGGGGTAGTGATGTTCATTGTCAACATGTGGGCCGACATCAATGTCCCGCAGTTTGCGCGGGAGGTGATCCCCTTTTTCATGATCCTTGTGGTGGTTTCCGTTGCCCTGATTTTCTTCCCAAAGCTGGTGCTATTCCTTCCCAACCTCATCATCACTCGATAAATCGTGCGAATGGATTTACTCAAAGGCTTCCAGCACAGGGCTCCCCTCGCATTGGGCCGGAAAGGGAATTCCCAATGCCCAGGAGATGGTGGGAGCAATGTCCACCAGTCTCAAAGGGACCCGGCGTGCAACGCCTTTAAGGATGCCTGGGCCCTTCAGAATAAAGGGGCATCGGTTGTTCCGGATAAAGGGGACCTGGGCGTCGTGTTCTCCGGTAAAGCTCTGGTGAAAAACTTTGCGGGTGAATAATTCCATACGAGAGATATCGGCCAGCGTGATGACTTCATTGGGCATTCCCCCCCCGCTCCAGTATCCTTTTGCCAGGGAATACACAATATCGCCGACTCCTCCGCCATACAGACCGAAGAAGTCCATGTCCTCTTTTGGGAACGCATATCGGACCGGGTGCCGGCCATCTCGGGGATCCTTTACGTCATAAAGGGCCTCGATGATCTCCTCCCGGAGAGGGTTAAACTCTGATAGATCCACGCTTCCCTCTGGGTCCCTCCCCTTTAAATTGATGAAGATATGGTACGCCCCAAAGGCAAAGGCACGGGTCCGGGACCAATCCACCTTTACATCGCCCGTTTGGGGATCATTGAACAGATGGAGCCATCCTTTTTGCCTGAGGAGGCTGTTCACATAGAAGATCGAATGATATGTCTCGTGACCATGGTCGGAGATGATGGTAACCGCGGCATCTTCGGGAGTCTTTTCCAGGATACCCCCGATGAACCGGTCGGCCATCCGGTAAACTTCTTTCAAAAGACCCCAGTACTTTTCCTTATGAGAAGGATCAAAACCTGGGAAGGACTCGTCGAACCCCCCCCAGAATGCGTGTTGCGCATAGTCAATAATGTGGATCTGCACGAAGAAAAGGTCCCAGGGATAGCTGGACAGCAGATGGGCAGAAGCACTGGTCATCCAGCGTGCATGCTCCTCAAAGAGCTCCATCTGGGTCTGGTCATCGATCCAATCGAGCACCAGCCCCGGCTCCCCTGACTGCTCGGGGAAGGGGCCCAATTTCTCGTACAAATCATGGCTCACGGATTCAGGGAAAGAGTAGCCCGTGATCTGGTGAATCTCACTCATATACAATTTCAATCTTTTTTCCGGACCCGATGCATCCATAAGCTTGAATTTAAAGCTTCCCTCTTTGAGCCCTTCGGCAGTGTCAAAGGTGTCGATTATCCATTCGCTCCACTGTCCTGGCTCCAAAAAGGCCACCTTGTCCGATCCACTTCGGGAACGGGAGATGAGCACTTTCTGCTTTCCATCCTCCTCCAGCATGAGACAAGGAAAAACGCGGGGGGTGCCTGGGTTAGTGGGAATGATGGCAATCTCGGTTTCAAGAAAAGGTCTGGAGCCTGCAGGCACATTAGTCCATTGGTCCGCCGGTGTCAGATTCACCACGCGCGCCAGGTACTTGGGCCTGAGGGTCAACCTCCGGGTGGCCTCCTCTACAATCCGCTGGTCCGTAACGTAACAAGTTGAATGTGCCACCTCGTGGTTGCAATTTTGATATCCATACCCAGCCCGGCCATCCACCTGGATCCCTTTGCGGATGGTGGGGGGCCATGAAACGGGATATTTGAAGATGATGGACTGCTTGCCCACCTTTTCCGCCGTGTTCCATAGGAACTCTGCCTTGCATTGGCTGGAGAGGCATCCGCTGTGTTCTTTGTCAAGAGGATCTCCAGGGAAATGGAGTCCAAACCCTTCTATACCGCTGGTGCTGGGCCATGCGCCGGTGGCGATAGTGACCCATCCTGAAGGTGTTAATGGTGGGATCACGGGGATCACTTCCGAGTAGAACCCGTTATCTTTCAGCCGTTTCAGGTTAGGCATCAGGCCCTCGTTCATGAATTGCTCGGCAAAGCGAGGGATTATAGAATCAAGGCCGATCAACACAGATTTCCTGGCTTTTTGCGTCATGGATAAATCTCCAATATGATTAATTAGGGTCCCTTATGAAGGGGAGCCCGCTTTGAATCTCTAGCTCCCCTCCTCCATTATCTACTTATCCATCCACACCGTTTTCCAGAATGGACGCGCCTCGACCACAGGCTCATAACCATTGACGTAAGGGGCAGCGGCATCGAAAAGATTTCGAAAGATCTGCACAATGAGTGGGCATTCATAATGAACGATCCGGTTAATCTGGTGGTAAATGGGATAGCGCTCTTCGAAGCTCATCAATTATCTCCCCAGTTTGAGCAGTTCATTGACTTCCGGGTTGTCGTAATGCATTCGGTTGAAGACAGCATCTTTTGCATAAACCAGGCTGATGTCGTCAGGGTCTCCGTAATAGCCATAACCAGTACTGGAAATATCGTAGTCCTTTTTCCGGGCCACCTTAGTCTGGAAGTCTCCCCATTCCATTAACTCCAGCTTGACCCGAATGCCCACCTTTTTTAGTTCACTCTGTATAATCTGGGCTGCACAGACCAATTCAGGATACTTTGACGGAACCCGGTAGACTACATCAAAACCGTGTTCGTGGCCTGCCTGTTTAAGAAGAGCCTTTGACATTTCATGGCTGTATGCCCAGAGGGGAAATTTTAGGTTATAAGGGTCCACCGGAAATACGGTAGAGGTGGAGAGGGTCCCCAGGCCCCAAAAGCAAATATCATTGAACTTCTGTGGATCGATAGCGTATCGGATGGCCCGCCTTCCGGCGTCATTTTGCTGTTGAAAATCTAAAAGCATGGGAAAAGCATTATTTATAAGCTTCTTTATACTTCAAAGACCATATTAAAATGCTTAGGACAATATCCGCCGGACACCCGGGCTGAATGAGTAATATAGTGCGCAAAATCCTATATACAAGGTAATAACGACCCCAAGGGCGCTGTTTTTGCTCAGGGAGAGCCCCATGAAAAAAAGGATATTAAGTCCGATGAAACCTATGGCCAGCCGCCAGGCCCATAAATGATATTTAAATAAGAAACAACCCGTTACAATTTGTGTCAGAGCTAATGTTTCAATGAATTCAATTAAATAAGCTGGCCGGTTCCCTTTATGAGTGATAGTGAAATACGCTATAAAAATGGCAGCCAAAATTAAAAGGATTCCGATGGCGGAAATGGGCGAGGGCTCTCTAAGGTGCTTGGGTTCTATAACTATTCTATATCTTTTGGTCTTCTCCAGGGCATCAACGAGGGCATATTTGAATATCTTTGCAGATGCCATCCTCTGATCCCTGTCCTCGGCCGTAGCCTGTTGAATTATCTGATCCAATTGTTTCAGTAATGGGGTATCGGGATTTCCCAGCCGAGCAGTCTTGAAGAGGTAACTTGTTTTCTTGTTCATTTTTCCTGATATGACCTCATAAAGGATCTTTCCCAAAGCATATATATCGCCTCTTACATCTGTCTCCCCCATTTCAAGGAATTGTTCCGGTGACATGTACTGCAGAGTACCCACTATGTGGTGGCTCAAGGTGAGATGCTTCCACCGAGGCCCTCCAGCCAGACCAAAATCAGTAATTTTAGGGGTAAATCCGTCCAAGAGCACGTTCTCCGGCTTGAGGTCCCGGTGTACAACGCCCAGATTGTGGATGGTTTCTACCCCATCCAGAATAGGGAGGAAATAACTCTGAATCCATTCGCGTATGCACGTCTCGCTGGCGCATAACCTCTCCGCCAACATGGTGGATCGAAGGGTGGGTCCCTCAATATATTCTATAACGATATAATAGATGGATATCTCTTTGCCTCTCAAAGGAATGACCGCGATGTCGGAGTCGTACACCTGAAGCACATTAGGGTGTCGTACCAAAGACATGGCCATGGCCTCACGTCGGAATCTCTCCATCTCCACCTGGAGCTCTTCATCCTCCCCCTGGAATAAGGCAACGAACTCCTCGGATATAGTCTTTATTGCCACCTCCCGATCCAGGTGGATGTGTCGTGCGCGGTAGATCTCCGCCTTCCCGCCCCTGGCGATAAAATCCAGAATCTCCCATCTCCCATTAAGGACAATCCCTTTCATCAGAAGAGGCTGTTCGGATCTAGGGCGCACAGGAAATTCCCCTTGTTTTGGATCCATTATACCCTCATAAATCCCTGATAATAAAACTGAGCGAATATTTCCTTTCGTTAAAGACTCAATATATAAGATTAAATAAATACAACACTAACAAAATGTACCCTGCACCTGAAATATTTAATGCCCAATGAAAAGCTGGGGTATTTTTGAATTTTCCCCATAACGGCCATATAGCTTGGAATGCATAATCGCCACAGTGCGATAACCGATGTGCGCCAGTTTGGAATAAGGAAGGTAACAGATTAGGAGAAAGACGAACACGAGGTGCATAAAGTAAATGGGGTAGGCTGCGGTTGGCCGCTCCATCATCCTGAAAGCCTCCGCCAGAAAGCCAGTGAGAGTCACGGCAAGGAGAGTCAAAGGGAGGAGCCAGTCGCGATACCGGCTGTGCATTTTGCTTTTTCCGGGCCAAATCCGATTATAGAGAATGAGCAAGCAACCGATCAGCAGCAGCACTCCTCCCAGATTGCCAAGAATCTTTAAAGGGCTGTAAAAATCTCGTGAAATCCCCATCTCCAGGATGTGGACCTCAAAAAACATGGCCAGAGCGGAAAGAAAGCATGCAATAAATCCGTAGAAGATGGCCAGGTGGCCAAATTGCATCGACTTACCCTCTTTGCACTGCCTGAGCCTATTGTGGCTCAGGATTTCCACCGCTGTCGCCAGAAGGCTGCCTCCTGCGGTTCTTGCGTTCCGAATGCGATCCTCCGCAGCTTGCATGTTAATCCGTTCCCAGAACCGGCCTACCCCCACAGCCGTTACCATAACCGCAAAGGCCACGGCAATTAAGAAAATCAAGGCTACGTGAAAGTGAGGGAAGAAGGTGAGAAACAGCACGTCTCCGGACGAAATCTCCAGGCCCCCTCGTATCCAGAGATCGAACAGAAGGAGGATGACGGGCACAGCTAACAACATGGGCAGGTATGCGAGCCTTTCCATGGCGCGGGCCAGGCTGCGAGGGAAGGCAAAATTGGCAATGGTGTATTGTCGCAATACGGCCATAAGGTCCGCGGGGTTGCTACCCCGGGGGCAATGCTTTGAGCAGTCGTTGCATTGGTGGCAAAGCCAGATGTCAGCGCTTCCCAGCAGACGCTCCTTCAATCCCCATTGGGCCCAGAGCATTTCTTTCCTGGGAAAAGGATGCTCGTCCGGGGAGATGGAGCAGACACCCGAGCACGCCGCGCATTGAAAGCACTTTTTGACCGAGTCCCCGCCTAGATGTTTCAACTGGCGGATGAACTCCAGGTCCGGATTCACGATGTTCGCACTATCCATAATCCAGCCTCTTCATGAGAACCCCTTAAAAGGATTAGGCCCCACGGTTTTAAGCGTTTCCATAAATTCCGCGATAATATCGGGGATCATGCGGTACTCGTCAATGGCCAATTGGTGAAAACAGACGCGCTCGGACTCCAGGGCGAGACGATCGAGTGTCTCTTGCACCTTCCCGATCCTGTATTCGGCCAATTCGCTTCCCTTGATGAAGTGACACTGGTAATCTTCCCCGTGTTTGCAGCCCATCAGGAGGATTCCATCAATCCCTTTGGAAAGCGCATCCGCGATCCATACCAGGTGAACGGATCCGAGACATCTCAGGGGAATAACGCGAACGCTCGGGTCTATACTCATGCGGGAAAGGCCGACAAGATCCAGAGCGGGGTATACGTCATTTTCACAAACGAAGGCCAGAACCCTGTATTTTTCCTCGTCCTCATCAGGAACCTCCAGGGACTTAATCATGGAGGCGACAATATCTATGGAGTAATTGGAAAAGGAAATGATTCGTTCAGGGCAGCAGCCAAGGCAGATTCCACATCTTCTGCAACGTGTCGGGTTTGGCAACGGGGTCCCCTTCTCGTTCTCATTATACATGCCGAAAGGGCACTCTTCGGTGCAGCGCTTACAATCGGTGCATCGCTGCAAGAACAGATCCGGAAAGGAGGTATCTCCTGATCTGGGATGCACTGCTGCCCCCCCAGCGGTCATCTCCACGCACTGTAGAGCCTTAAGAGCTGCCCCTCTGGCGTCGGACTGACAGGCTTCAGCATCCATTGGCTCCCGAACGCAACCCGCGGCGTATATTCCTGTCCGCTGCGTCTCAAATGGGAAGCAAAGGAAGTGGGAGTCCGGAAAACCGTACTTTAATGTGGGCAGTTCTCCTCCCTGCCTGTACGCAAGCTTGAGAATTTCCTCGTCCAGGGTGGACGGGACCATTCCCGTGGCCAGGACTGCCATATCAACTTTCACCCCGATATGCTCTCCAAGAAGGGCGCTGTCTACTGCAACCAGCAGCCGGCCATCCTCCGTCTCATGGACATCCGATACATCCCCCTTGGTTAGAAATATCCTTTCGGCTTCCTGCATCCGGGCATAGAAGCGCTCGTACATCCCGGGAACCCGCATATCTTTATAAAAGATGAATATCCGGGTCTCCTTGGCCATATCCCGGAGGTACGCGGCTTGCTTGAGGGATGTCATGCAGCAGAAGGATGAGCAATAAGGAAGATGATTATTGTCTCGGGATCCTGCGCACTGTATGAAGGCCACGCTCTCTGGAACCCTGCCATCGGAGGGACAAACGATTGAACCGTTGCAAGCCATTTTCTCCATTTCCACGCTGGTGATCACGTCGGGGCTTCGCCCGTAGCCGAGGTGATCAAGCTTTCCCGCATCGTAAGGCTTGAAACCGGTAGAAAGAACTATGGAACCGGCACGAAAGGAAATCTCGCCGTTGTGCCCGGTTGTGGTGACTTCAAAGGCGCCCGGCCCCCCGGAGATCTTCACAATCTCGCTGGAAACGAACATCCGAATTCTCGGATTCTCCTCGACTTCTCGAATCAGCCGCTCTATTTCGGTCTCCTGAAGGTCCTGGTACGGTGGCTGTTTGGGGAACTGCTTGTTAAGTTTGGACATCCAGCCGCCTAACCGGGGTGATTTCTCAACCAGCGCGACGTTGTATCCGGCATCGGCTGCCTCCATGGCGCAGGTCAGCCCGGTGATCCCGCCGCCAACCACCAGGATATCCTTTTCACCAGCTTCCAGGTATGGCTCGGGCAAATTTATCTTCCGAGCTTTAATAATGCCCATCCTCAGGTAGTCCGCGGCCAGCAAAGAGGTTTCCTCATCCCCGGCTCTGTGGCACCAGGCAACTTGCTCTCTTAAGTTTACCCGTTCCACAATCATGGACGAGAAGTCGAAAATCTCAGTATTGACGCGGGGAGAGCATGCTGCCAGCACCACTGCATTAATCCCCTCCTTCTGCGCGTCATCGATGATGGCCCGGGTTCCTTCGTCCCCGCAGAGAAACGGTTGAATCTTGCAGAACTGGACATGGCACTCGGAGCTTGCCAAGCTCTGAAGCTTCTCCGCCTCCACTGCTTCTCCAATGCCGCATCCCGTGCACAGGTATACGCCTACTTTCTTTTCCATAACTATCCATACCTCACCACGTCCTGGATGGCTTTAAGAGAGATGCCGGTGGAGTTCCTGACACATGTAGCAACATCCCCAGGGCCAGTGACCACGCCGGCGGCATAGATTCCTCCCTTGGAAGTAATCGAAGACACGAACCCATAACCGTCGAACTGGAGAAGGGCGGCAATCTTTTGGCCCACATGGTTGGGGACCATCCCTATGGCCAGCACGACTAGATCGGCCGGCACCCTCAGCTTTGAACCCGAGGAGGTGTCCTCTGCCTCTACGATTAAGTTCCGCTTTCGTGAATCCTCTTCTATAACAGCCACTTTCCCCTTAATTATCTGAACGCCTTTGTCAGCCTTCACTTTAGTGTAGAAGTCCTCGTAGCGCCCCGGCGCGCGCACATCGATGTAAAATATCCACGCGCGCGAGTCCGGGTTCCGTTCACGAACGTACATGGCCTGTTTCAGGGAAGCTAGACAGCAAACCGCGGAGCAGTACGGGAGGTGGTTCTCGTCCCGTGATCCTGCACACTGTACAAAGACCACGTCCCTTACTTCTTTTCCGTCGGAGGGACGGTTGATTTTCCCTCCCGTGGGACCGTCGAGGGCGGCAAGACGCTCCATCATCACATTGGTGATGACGTTGGGATATCTTCTAAACCCAAGATTGTCGATGGCCTCCGCATCATACGGCCGCCATCCCGTTGCCAATATGATGGACGCGACATTGAGCTGGAGGACTGCAGGCTCCTTGTCAAGCTCTATGGCTCCTACGGGACAGGCTGGAACGCAGTTGGCACACTTATGGCTCAGACATGCCGAATCCTCTATGACGTACTTCATTGGAACGGCCATGGGATGAGGAAGGTAAATAGCTCTGGTCTTGTCGAGACCATAATTGAATGCATTTCCCCGCTCAACGGGACAGACTTCCACGCATTGACCGCAGGCAGTGCACTTTTGGTTGACGTAGCGAGGAGCTAGGTGGAGCTTCACTTCATAGTCTCCCGGCTCACCGGAAACGTCCTTTACCTCTGCCTGCGTGTAAATACTGAGTTTTGGGTTGCGGCGGATGCGCTGGAAGTTGATTTCCATGCCGCATATCGGGGGGCAAAGCTTTGGAAAATATTTGCCCATCTGGATCGCACGGCCTCCCAGGAAAGTATTCTGCTCCACAAGCACAACCTCGAACCCGGCCTCTGCCGCTTCTATGGCCGCGGTGATTCCGCTGATACCACCTCCTATCACAAGGATGGGAGATCGAGCCGTTGTTTTTTTTCTATTATCGCCCATAAGCGATCCCCATATTTTATCTCTTTTAGCAAATGGTTGATTATGGCGTATGCTGTTGGAGACATCTTTTAAGGGCTGGGATAAACCCGCCCACTGCATCGTCTGCCTTATAGGAGTCCTCCATCAACTGATGGAGCGCATCTGGAGCGGATGGGGGCTCATCGAAATTTGATCCACGGAAGCTCCCCCACATACTCCCGGTGCCGATCCATGGGTCGCGAACAGCATCACATGAACAAGGTCTCTGGGTAAGGCGTAAACCTTCGCCCGGTCCTCACAGTAATGCTTTCTCCAATGCTATTTAATCAACTGAGTGTACGGCTTGGTAAAGAAGTTCCACTCCCCGGTCTCGGGGTCATATCGTGAATTTACGAAAACTTTCCAGTTCTCTTCATCCAGTTGAGGGTAGTCAGACCGATAATAATAGCCAGGGTATCGGCTCTCTTTCCTGAACAGGATGTGGCGCAGATGCCCTTCCGCGGCCAAGATGCGATGGTAGTTCTCCCAGCAGCGCATTAGCTCGTGCAGGTCGCTGGCAGCCAGATGAGCGGAGTCCTCTATGAGCAAAGTCAGGTACTCCAATGCGTCGGTCAACATATTATCATTGGTCGTGTACCAGGTGGATGTTCCACCCACGTATTCGTCCATGATCTTATTGAGCCGCAGCAGCAGCATCTTAGGGAGTATGTAGTTCGGGTTCACATCAGGGGTTACGCTGTATCCGGAGTGTTTCTCGAATGTCCTGATGGGTTTGTAAATCTCCTCGGCATATTCATGGGCGGCCCTCCCAACGATCGGCGAAAAGTCTGCATGCTCTTTCACGAAACGCACAGCGGATTTTCCTGCGATACGGCCTTCCGTGTAAGAGCCGGAGGAAAACTTGTGGCCAGAGGAGCCCACACCATCGCCGCCGGTAAAAAGCCCCTGAACGGTGGTCAAGCGGTTGTAGCCCCACTGATACTCCGGCGGAGCTATATCCGAAGGACCGCTTACCCACATCCCGCAGCATCCGGCGTGGGAGCCCATCAGGTAAGGCTCGGTGAGAACAATCTCCGAGTGTCGCTCCTCAGGAGCGATGTTAAGCCCTGCCCAGAGCCCGGCCTGGGTGATCGTCATGTCCAGGAAATCCTCCCACGCCTCGGCTTCCAGTTCACGAACCTTCTTTTTGTCGTTATTTACCGAGTCGAAGAGAGCCTTCATGGCCGCGGGGGTCTCCATGTAAATAGGACCGCGACCCTCGCGCATCTCCAGCATCATCAGGTGGTTACGCAGACACGTGGCTGTCACCGCAGCGCTGCCGTACGGCTCGTATTTCTTGAGCTCTTCCGCATTGCGCAACATGTAATCCTCGCCGTAGGAGTTGCATGCCTTGGACTTGAACAGAAGAAACCATGCCCCCACAGGCCCATAACCGTCTTTGAACCGCGAGGGGACGAAACGGTTTTCCATTTGCGTCATCTCTGCGCCGGCCTGGATGCCCATGGCATACGTGGAGCCTGCATTCCACACCGGATACCATGCCCGCCCCATGCCTTCTCCAATGGATCGAGGTTTGAAGATGTGGACCGCGCCTCCGCAGGCCAGTATTATTGCATTGCACCGGAAGATGTAGACCTTGTGCTCACGGAGGCTGAAGCCCATCGCTCCGGCAATGCGATTCGGCTCCTTTTCGTCCAGCAGCAACTTGACAATGAACACCCGCTCAAAGATGTTCTCCATTCCAAGTGCCTTTTTTGCCGCTTCGGCTATGATTGGCTTATAGGATTCTCCATTGATCATGATCTGCCACTTGCCCGAACGGACAGGCCTGCCACCCTCCTTCAACGTCTTGCCTTCATCCCCGTGCTGCTTCCATATGGGGAGGCCCCAATCCTCGAACAACTGAACGGTTCCATCCACGTGTCGGCCCACATCGTAGATCAAATCCTCACGCACGATCCCCATGAGGTCGTTGCGCACCATCTTTACGTAATCTTCCGGACTTTTCTCCCCAAGATAGGTGTTGATAGCCGAAAGCCCCTGAGCCACCGCGCCGCTGCGCTCCATGGCTGCCTTGTCCACTAATGTGATACGAATGTCGGAGCCCCACCGTGATGCTTCGTAAGCCGCGCCGCAAGCAGCCATTCCACCTCCGACAATCAGCAGGTCGGTCTCAATCTCTACGATTTCTGGTTCGACTTGTGCTCTGGTTGTAATCTCTTCGCTCATGATTAATTTCTCCTCACTTTTTATGCTAAGGGTTTAGGGAGTTCATCACCTTTCTCGTTGAGCAGGTTCTCGTTCTTTAATTCTTCATCTGCGACTTCGGCAATTCCTTTGTAAGGCTCAACAGAACCTTCGGGCAGGGTGCGCGTGGCGAACTTGAACCTTTTGATCTTCCCGTTGCGGAACTTGACCATCCACATGATCGAATCGGTGCTGATCAAGGGAATCAGGGAGGCACCCAGAGGAACGAAGTCCGCATAACCTCTTACTTCGATAGCCTGCTGCGGACATATCTTAACGCAACTGTAACATTCCCAGCAGGCATCAGTCTCCTGGTTATACGCTTTCATGGTCTCTAAATTGAGAACCATCAGGTCGTTGGGACAAATATATTGGCATGCTGTTTTATCCTGTCCCTTACATCCGTCGCACTTTTCAGAAATGACAAAACTCGGCATCCTTTATCTCCTTTCATCTTGATTTAGGGGTAATTGTCTTGGTTGAATTAGTAATTTTCAAAGCATGCATGGTGAAAACCACTCCCTTTATCAACTGTTTCGGTCTGCCATGGGAGCCTGTCCAAATTGAGGTGAATGATGAATTTGATGCAATATTTGCTCTCATAAGCTCAACTGCTTGGGTTAAACGAAAAGATACTCAGGAAAATGTGGTTTCAAGGGATGGCTTATTCATCGGAATCACTCCTTATTGTTCAATGCGAGGTTGTTGAACAGACAACAGGAAATAAGCGGAAAAAATAATGCCACAATGTGGTATTTCTTGTCAAGAATTTTCTTGCCTTCAGAATTTTTTGCAGGAATGTATGAATCCGGGTATGAATATGAGCTAAGAATTCACAGTCTGGGGCGTCATGTAGTTAAACGACATTTGAAAGGATTGGTAATTGCAGGATGGACAAGCATGAATTTTCGCAAATGCGACACCACTTTGGAATAACGCAAAACAAGATAGCGCAGCTCTTAGGCATATGTAAACGGCGGTTAAAAGTATAGGTCTTTCTGTCTTTCGATACATCCCATGAGGTGGCCAGTGTGGGAACGACTTTGTAGTTTGGCCCATGTGACGTCAGGCCCTCACAAATGTTGACCGTAATTAACGCCGAAGAAGCCGCCCGCAAAATATGCGGATCCAGGTCCACAGATTCCACCATAACACCAATCCTCAGGACGCCCCCGTATTTGGGCTCCAACGCTTCTGCTGGGCCAGTTGCCCCGATCATGGCCATGACGACCCACACCATAAAACGAAACATTTCAGCATCTTGCGTTCTTTTTTCATCATAGTGTCCTCCTTTATATGGTGATGCTCGGTCTCGGGAAAGCACTGAGCTTACGAGGCCCGTGCATATCCTGCCAACGCACTTATCCCAGGAACCGTTTGCATCCGATAGTAATCCTGGGCACTCTGAGGCGGCTATCATATGGGGTCTAGCGGGAACATGGGCCGTCTGATCTTCCTGTATTCAAACGTGGAAAGGTTAAAACTCATCATCCCGGGCGTGTCGATGTAAATAATCCCTTTGGCGAATGGACCATAATTCGCCAGCAGGTGCCATACACATTTTGCGGCCACGATCTTCATCTCCCGGGGCTCGATGCCCATGCTCCGAAAAATCTCAGGGTCCACGCATGACGTACGTTTTTCGTTGATAATGACCCTTATTCCTTCCGATTGCATCACCACGGCACGTCCCATGTTGCGCTCAACGCCGGTTTGGCTCAGGCCTTTTTGAACAAATCGCCCATCGGTGATAGCCCGGACCTTTCCGGTGATCAGCAAGGGTTGGCTTGTGGCAGTGCATAATCGCCCTCCCAGCTCGATGGTCACTTCCTTCCCAACTCCAGCTTCAACGAGTTTCCCCACGGCCTGAGGGTCCGTTACGGCGGCCAGCGCAGTGGGGTCGACCCGGGCATCAATGAGTGCCTTGAGCAGCTCTACGCAATCTCCCGGGGACCCGCCAGTGGGGGAATCCGCGTATTCCACAAAAAGGACCGGGCCGCCGTCGATGCACATCGCCCGCTCAATGGCTTCCTTCGGAGGTCTCAGCTCAAAGGGCATCTCGGCTAATTGGTATCTCATCTCCCACATCTTGTCGGCCAGCTTGTCAGCCAACTGCTCCGCCAGTTCCGGGTTATCGTCAGTCACGACCACAACCGCGGGTCCCATCTCCTCGATGTCAATCGTCCTTTGCTGTCCGGTGACCACGGCTGAAATGATGTGCGGTTCTTTCTCCATAGCCGCTGCCATGTCAACGAGCTGGCTGAATGGCTCATCTTTCCGCCCCGGGCCCGTGGATGCATAGGAGACCTGGAGGATCATATTTGGTTTTCGCAGTGCGGCGGTTGGTCTGGCCCCATTATTGATCATCCTGGCCATGATGCCTGCCGCCCTCCGGCCTGTATCCGCCTGATCCACATGGGGGCAGGTTCTGAATGGAACCAGAACACTGGCCATCTGGACCATTTTCCGGGTGATATTGCAGTGCAGATCCAGGGTGACCACGATGAAAGTCTGCGGACCCACCAGATTGCGCACCTGCTTCAGGACTGCTCCCTCGGCATCGTCATGATCATATGTTACCATGGAGCCGTGGAGGGCCAGCAACACCCCATCTAACCGGCCCGCGTTCCTGATCCCCCTCAGAAGGATCTCCGTGATGTATTCATACGCTTCGTTGGTGACTTTTCCTCCCGGGTTGGCGGATGCCGCCACAATAGGGATCAATTCGGCTCCTTCAGCATTGGCCACTTCGAGAAAGCCGCTCATCTCAAGGTTCTTGTCTGGGTAATAACTCAGGATCTCCTCCCCTTGCAGCAACAACTGGTTTCGGAAATCATTCAGCTCAATCGGCACAGGGCTGAAGGTGTTGCTTTCGGTTTTGAATTCTGCTATGGCCCATCTCATGGTGATTTATTCCTCCATCCAGAAATCGGTTGTGTCGGCCGGATCGGGCGGACAAATGGGACTTCTCGGCTCCTTGTATGGATACATTTCCTAAGGGGGAGCCCGCTATTTGTATTTTCTACTCCAATAAAAGAGGGATTGATATTCCATTCATCGAATAAGCGAGCCTAGTCGTCTCACTGTTTGAGATAATATTTGTGTTTAAGAATATTTCCCGCTCTGGCGCCCGTGTGTTCTCCGTTGTCGACAGTCACAATTCCGTTTACGAGAACATAAGGAATACCTTCTGGTGGCAGGAGGGGTCTTTCTCTCACGCTTATAGGGTCCAAGATGACGATGTCGGCCCACATCCCGGGCTTTATTAGGCCTCTATCCGTAATACCCAGCCGGTTAGCACAGGCAGAGGTCATTTTCCTTACGGCCTCCTCAAGTGTGAGGACTTTCTCCTCTCGAACATACTTCCTTATAATCCAAGGGTACAACCCATATCCATGGCCCAGATGCAGGCCACCAGGTCCAATACCTGTCTTCTCTGAGTGTTTTCCGCAAACAGCGTCGGTCCCGAACATGGTCAATGGGTGTTTGATCAGCTCGATGTTATCCTCTTCAGTTTGACAGGGTGAATAAAGACCAATTTGTCCGCCCTCTGCAATAATCTCAAGAAAAAGATCCGCTATTGCTTTACCCTGTTCCCTTGCCACGTCGATAATGAGCCTGCCGATGAATTCCTTGTTTTTCTCTGGCTCCACCCTGGATATAATAGCCTGCTCAATGTCTCCTTCGCACCCATGACCCAAAGCTTCCTCGGCGAAGGAACGTATTTTAGCTCGAAGTTCCGGGTCATGAAGTCTTTCCCGTAATTTTTCAAGTCCGCCTTCAAAAGCCCATAGAGGAATGACTTTTTTTTCCGTAACGCCAATATATCTGTTAGCCCAGGTGTCTATGGTGATATCAACGCCTCTCCGCCGCCCATCTTCCACGAGCTTCAAAAACTCAGGGGCGCTTCTCTCCTTTGCTGTCCAGGCTCCGGCGATCTTCGCATGGCTCCACACCGTCGGTATTCCCGCACGTTCCCCGATCTCTATGCACTCTCGGACGGCCTCGAACATCGTATCCTTGGTGGGTTTGAGAAAGGCCCTCCCGAACTTCTTATCAGCCGTCCACCCTCTCCTCCTTATGTGGGACTGATGTATGCCGCCGTATTTGGCTACGACCCTGGCCAGTTCTATGATCTCGTTTGTTTCCGCGTAGTTTTGTGGTGGATACTGCGTGCCAGTAGAGAGTCCAAATGCACCAGCCTCCATCGCCTCTGCCACCAAAGCCTTCATCTCATCCATCTGATCTTTGGTGGGGGGTCCTTTTTCATAACCAATGACGGAGGTTCTGACGCTTCCGAAGCCCACCATGTAAGCACTGTTGACCGAAACTCCTCCGAACCTCTCAAGCTTATCCATGTACTCTGCTAATGATGTCCAATCCACCTCGGCGGGTATTTTCATTGGTTTATATTCGGCTATGGGGCGTGTTTTCGGGTCCTCTACCATCTGCCTTACAGATTCCAAAGATAGCCTCTTCAGAGGGCCGCTTGGGCTGATTCCACAATTGCCGTTGAATTCGGTCGTGATACCCTGCATTACCTTGGTTTCCGCCAATGGATATTTGAAGTAGGCCAATTCGGAGTGGGAGTGATTGTCGAAGAATCCCGGACAGACCACATAATCCTTGCCGTCTATAACCCTCTGCACTCCAGAAGCGGGTAAGTTCTTCCGTACCTCAATAATCTTACCGCCTTTGATGCCGACATCGGCCCTGAACCACGGTCCTCCTGTTCCGTCTACCACGAATCCATCCTTTATCAAAAGCTCATAGTTCATTTTGTGCTCCAATTAGTCCCTTAATTGTGAAATTCGTGTTTTTTCTGGCAGAAAATTTTTTACGGTGTCCGGAAAGCCCTTACCGTAGCGCTTTTGCAGCGATTGTAAGGAACGTCCAACTTTTTAAAAAAACATGTTTTTTCACTTATTTGGTTCCGGCTTGTCCGGGTTAGGTCTTATTTATCTGCCACTCGGGGATCTTTTCCTCCACCAGCCTGAACTTCAGCACTACCTCATACACGACGATCAACGTTTCTGTCGAAATTCCCAACCTCTTTACTGATTCCTATACTTCCTTGAACCAGGCTTTAGGCATCTAAACGTGCATTACAATTCACTGAGAATTCATATTGAATTCAATCTGAATAGAGAGATTCGTCCCTGCTTTTGAAAAACCCCCAAGTTGGATTGACACCCACGGGTCTTCTTTTGGGATTCATCCCCACGGAAAATGATAATTTATCTTCGAGTTATATCGTGGGATGAATTTTGCGATGCAAATTATGGAATATACGGGATATTCCCTATTTATGACGGATGGGGAGACCGCTTTGAATCTCGATCTCCCCTTCACCACAGTTTATTTTGCCATCCATACCATTTTCCAGAATGGACGGCCCTCGACCACGGGCTCATAACCATTGACGTAAGAAGCGCTGGCTTCGGTTCTATTGGTAAAGAGCTGCACGATAAGTGCACAATCATAGTGAACGATTCGGTTGATCTGGTGATAAATGGGATAACGTTCCTCGAAACTCATCAATTGTCTCCCCAGTTTGAGCAGTTCATCGACTTCCGGGTTGTCATAGTGCATCCGGTTGAAGACAGCGTCTTTCGCATAAACCATGCCAATGTCGTCAGGATCTCCATAATAGCCATATCCCGTGGTGGAGAGGTCATAGTCTTTCCGCCGGGCCACCTTGGTCTGGAAGTCTCCCCATTCCATCAATTCCAGCTTGACTCGAATGCCCACCTTTTTGAGGTCGGCCTGGATCATCTCGGCTGCACAGACCATGCCGGGATACTTTGCCGGAACACGGTAGACTAAGTCAAAACCGTTTTCATGGCCTGCCTGTTTAAGAAGGGCTTTTGCAATTTCAGGGCTGTAAACCCAGAGGGGAAATTTTGGGTTGAAAGGGTCCTCTGGAAATACGCCGGTTGTGGAGAGGGTCCCCTGGCCCCAAAAGCAAATATCCTTGAACTTCTTTGGGTCGATGGCGTATCGGATGGCCCTTCGAACCAGCAAGTTGTCCAGGGGAGGGCGCTTCATGTTCATTTGGGTGATGCGAAAGATATGACCTGGGTAGCTGTATAATTTGAAATTCCCTTTTTCCTTTTCTGCTGCAAAATCCTTGGCCGGGAAGTAATCAATGAAATCCACTTCCCCCGTCTTCAGGGCGATGACACGGCTGGCCTCCTCGGGCATGGGAATGTATTTTAGTGCATCCACGTAGGGAAGCTTGGGATCCCAATAGTCTTTAAATTTCTCCAGGATGGCGTGCTGGCCGCGGATGCGCTCCTTGAATACAAACGGACCGGTTCCCATGGGCTTGGTCATGGTGCCGCCCTGGGCTTCCACCTCCTCCCGTGGGATCATTACCATGGAGAAGTGTGCGAGCATATGAAGGAAATTCGCAGCAGGCGTCAGGAGATGGATCTTAACGGTATACTTGTCCACCACCTCGACGGATTTGACGAGGTTTCTCATCCGAGTGCCGTAGTATGCGACGATCTTGGTGGACATGATCCTCTCGAAGTTCCACTTCACATCTTCAGCAGTGAACTCCCGTCCATTGTGGAACTTCACCCCTTTGCGGAGGTTAAAAATATAGGTCTTTCTGTCTTTCGATACATCCCATGAGGTGGCCAGTGTGGGAACGACTTTGTAGTTTGGCCCATGTGACGTCAGGCCCTCACAAATGTTGACCGTAACCGCTGCGGAAGAAGATGCCCTCAAAATATGCGGATCCAGATCCACAGATTCCACCATAACACCAATCCTCAGGACGCCCCCGTATTTGGGCTCAGCTGCTTCTACGGGTTCTGTTGCGCTGATCATGAACATGGTGACCAAGGCCATACAAACGAGAGACGTTAAGATTTTTTGCCCTTTTTCCATCATTTAGCCCTCCTTATCATTTCTTGGGACGTGTTACGATTTTGAAGGCCAATGCCTGGTAAAGCACTGCCTTCCTATGCCCTTATTTTAGGACTCATTTGCATCTAGGATCATTTCCCCTTGGATGCAGTTGATCTCTTTTGAAGGAGATTCTATCCTATGGGATCCAGCGGAAACATGGGACGTCTCAGCTTTTTGTAAGGGTAAAGGGATGAATGCACACTGCTCCAGCCCGGCGTGTCCACATAGATCACATCCTTGGCCATATCAGCGTAATTGGCAAGCACGTGCCATATACATTTCACAGCCACAATTTTCTGCTCCGTTGGTTCAATTCCCATGCTCCGGAAGATCTCCGGGTCTATGCAGGCCGATCGCCTTTCGTTGATAACGGCCTTCACCCTGTCCGACTCCAGCACCACGGAGCGCCCCATGTTGACATGCATCCCGGTAAAGGATTTTCCCTTATGAACATATACACCATCTGTGATGGCCCTGACCTTACCGGCAATCATCAGAGGTTGACTCTCTGGAGCCCCGTATCGGCCGCCCAGTGGAATAGTTACTTGATTCCCCACTCCAGATTTGATGAGCCGATCCACGGATTCAGCATCAGTAATGGCAGCATACGCTACTGGTCCAACATTTGATTCCACCAGGGCTTTGAGTAAATCCACACAATCCCCTGGTGTGCCGGCCGTGGGGCTGTCGGCGTATTCCACCAGCAGGACAGGCCCCCCCTCGATGCTCCGTGCCTGCTGGATGGCCTCCTGAATAGGCTTGAAAGCAAAGGGCATGGTGAGAAACTGATCCCTCTTCTGCCACATTTTGTCTCCCAACTCGTCGGCCAGCCGCCTGGCAAGTTCAGGGTCATTGTGGGTCACTACCACAACGGAAGGGCCCATCTCCTCTATATCCACGGGCGCCTGTCCCACCGTGACCGCCACATTGACCACCCCTGGCAATCTTTCCATCTCCTCGCCCATGAAAATGAGCTGCGGAAGAGGCTGTTCCTTTCTTTCCGGGCCTGGCGAGGCAATGGCTCCCCGCATGATCATGCGGGGTTTGGCCATTGCGAGAGTGGGCTGTATCTCCTCCCTGATCATCCGGGCCAGGATGCCCGCAGCCCTTCTTCCCACCTCTGCGATGTCCATATGAGGACAGGTCTTGTAAGGGACAAACGTGTCCGCCATCTGAACCATCTTCCGTGTCATATTGGCGTGAATGTCCAGCGTACACACCAGATAGATCTTTTGACCAACGAGGCGGCGAATCTCCTCCAGCAGATCTCCCTCGACGTCGTCATGTCCCTCGGCCACCATGGCTCCGTGGAAAGCCAGCAAGATGCCATTCAATGTTCCAGCTTCTTGAATACCTCTGAGGATGATTTTCCGGAAATATTCATATGCTTCTTGTGTGGTTGTCCCTCCGGGGGTTGTCCGAGCAGATAGGATGGGAACCACCTCAGCCCCTTCCGTCGCGGCACCCTCGAGAAAACCGGCGATCTCGAGGTTTTTATCCGGAAAATAGCTTAGGATGCTCTCTCCCTGAAGGATACCATCATTCATGAAGTCTTCCAGAGTGGTGGATAGCGGATTGAACGTATTGCTCTCGGTCCATAAGGAAAGGATTGCCCATCTCATGTCGAACCTCCATCAGGCTTCAGGCGAAGAAGATGATTCAAAAGTCAGCATCTTATCTTCAGGATTTTCAGGGAATCCTCCATAGCGTCCAGTGTCTTTTCAACATCTTTTTCCGTATGAGCGCCGCAAACGTACCAGTTATGGATGGGGTGTAAGAAAACGCCTCGCTGGATCATCTCGGAATAAAAGGCGCGGGTGGCTTTTCCAAGAGTGACCATGCCATCTTGAAAATCCTCATCGAAATGCATAAAAAGAAGGGGGCCCGGGCCTGAAACGGTGATAGGGATGTCAAACCGATCCCGTAACTGAAGAATGCCTTCCTGAAGCGACCGGCCAATTTTCCATACGTGGTCGATGAGGTTGTTCTTCTGGATTTCATCGATAGTGGCCAGGGCGGCTTCCATGTTCATCGAGTTGGGGAAATTGGTGGCGGAGATGTAAGCTTTCTGGGCGCTTTCATCCAGTTCCTTTTTCATGACCACGGCGGCCGAGGGAAACCCGTTGGCCATGGCTTTTGAGAAAGTCGCCATGTCCGGCACCACGCCAAAATACTCCTGGGCCCCACCCATAGCCAGTCGAAATCCAGTGCGGATCTCATCGAATATGAGGACGATCCCGTGCTGGCGGGTAAGGGCGCGAACACCTTCCAGATATCCCTCATACGGCATTATTATGGGCTTGCGAAGGTCATGGCTGATGGGAGTTATGATGACGCAGGCAACATTCCCTTTGTGCTGCTTGACCAACTCTTCGAGCTGCTCCAGGTCATTATAACGAAAGGTGACAACCGTTTGGCGCACAGAGGCTGGAACCCCATGCGGATGGGGCGTGCACCAATCGTGATATCCATTATATCCGTACCGCAATATAATCTCGCGATTGGTATAGATACGGGCGATGCGAACGGCGCTGGATGTGGCATCCGAGCCTCCCGTAACAAAAAGCACCCGTTCTGCGCAAGGAATGAGATCGATTAATTTTTTTGCCAACCTGTTTTGGACGGGCTGAAAGAGGTTTAAACAAAAGCCCTTTTCAACCTCGCGCAAGACCACTTCCCGCATCCGGGGATGATTATGCCCCAAAATATTGGGGCCGTATGAGCAAAGCCAATCAATGTATTCATTTCCATCCGCATCGAAAATATGTGAGCCTTTCCCTCCGCTCAAAAAAATGGGATAGGCATTCCGAATAAAAAAATCCGGGTGGCGACTCCCAACCGTCCCTCCCGGCACCAGGCTCAGGGCCTCTTGATAGAGTTCATTTGATCGATCAAAATGGATCGCGGATGTCATTTTCTTCTCACCTCATAATTGCGATGAATATTTTGTCATATCAATTTCACTGCCTTCATGGATTGAGACACACATCACCGTCTCTCATATCTATTTATAAGTTGTATCTACGCTGAACTTAGGGAGGATATTGGTTTTGAGTGCCTTTAAAAGATTTCCTTTTGGCCCCAGTATAATAAATGGTTTTATTCTTGACAATAAAAAAAATTGTATGATAATGAAAAAAACCTCAAAATAATCTTGCCTCATAATGTATCTTCTTACTAAGATAAAAATATTCAATGACTATCCAACAAGCACAAGCTTTGAGTTGCATCTGGATTGAAGGAAAAGAAAGCTATTCTCTGCATTTTTTGCTTGCTAGATGGATAAGCCGTCGTTTCGGACATGAGGGTTCAAGAGCATGACACAGTTTTTTATTCGAAGATTGCAACAGCTTATTTTCACCCTCTTTTTCGTCAGCATCGTGGTCTTCGGAATGATCCATATAATCCCTGGGGATCCGGCCGCGACGATTCTTGGTGAGGAAGCTACTGAAAAAGAATATAAGGCCTTGCGTGAGAAGCTCGGCCTCAATAAGCCCATTCTTCAGCAGTACGTGGAATGGATCTCCAGAGTGGCCAGAGGGGATCTGGGAATCTCTCTGGCCACCAATGTCAACGTGGCTACTACCATCCGTCAAAGGATGCCGGCCACGCTCCTCCTCGCCTTTTCGTCCATGATCGTGGGGACACTTATCGCATTGCCCACAGGGATCATCTCGGCCCTCAAAAAGAATACACCCCTGGATTATCTGGCTTCTTTTTTCGGATTGATCGGGTTGTCCTTCCCGCGCTTCTGGGTGGGCATCCTGATGATTATGCTCTTTTCACTCTACTTTGGATTACTACCGCCCGGGGGATACGTGAGCCCTTTTACAAATCCCTCGGAAGGGTTGAGGAGGTTGTTTCTTCCCGCCTTCACCCTGGGCATTGCTCTGGCTGCTCATCTGATGCGGATGACCCGTTCCTGCGTCCTGGAGGAACTCAGCAAGGATTATGTTAAGACTGCGAAATCGAAGGGCTTGCACCCAAACAACGTGATTTGCAAGCATGTCCTGAAGAATGCCATTATCCCGGTAATCACCGTGTTGGGGCTGCAGATCGGGTTGCTCATCGGAGGAGCCGTGATTGTGGAGCAAGTTTTCTACTGGCCTGGAATCGGCCGGGAGATCGTGACCGCGGTCCACGACCGGGACTATCCCCTCATCCAGGGTTGCGTGCTGATGTTGGCCCTGGGCTACATCCTCATAAACGTGATCATTGACATCCTATACGTTATCATTAATCCAAGAGTCAGGATATAACTAAAGCCCAAGGATCTGAAAAATGACATCTAAAAAGCAGTTGGCAAAAAAGATCTGGAGCCTGATCAAGAAGAGACCGATGGCTGCGGGGGGATTTTTTATCATTCTTTTGACCACTTTCGCAGGGACATTTGCGCCTTTTATCACCCCTTATTCGTATGATGAAATTTCCCCTACGGAGCGAGTCTTGCCTCCCAGCTGGGAACACCCCATGGGAACAGATAATTACGGGCGCGATGTATACACCCGAGTACTATATGGAGCCAGAGTATCCCTTCTGGTGGGGGGATCATCAATCTTTATTTCGATGGTTTTCGGCGTCCTTCTCGGCTGCATCAGTGGCTATAAAAAAGGTTTGTTCGGAGATATTATTATGCGGGTCATGGATGCCATGCTCGCCTTTCCCCTGATGCTCCTTGCTATCGTACTGGTCGCGGCTTTGGGTCCGAGCCTTTTCAACGCCATCATTGCTATCGGGGTCGTGTACACGCCGGGGTTCGCCAGGATAACCCGATCCGTTGTCCTGGTGGAGAGCGAGCTGGAGTACGTGGAGGCCTCCCGAGCGCTTGGAACATCCGACAAAAGGATCATCTTCCTTCAAATCCTGCCCAACTGTATGGCGCCGATCATTGTGGAGGCCACCATACGGATCGCCTTTGCGATTCTGGTGGAATCGGGTCTGAGCTTTTTAGGGATGGGTGTTCAGCCCCCCACACCAAGCTGGGGTAATATGGTCAGTGAGTCACGAAATTATATGGAGATGGCGCCATGGATATCCATTTTTTCAGGAAGTGCTATCGCCCTGGTGGTTTTGAGCTTCAATCTTTTTGGGGACGGGCTGCGGGATGTAATGGACGTCCGGATTCGGTGAGGCCTAGGCCAGAAGAGCTCGATTTCGGATGTCGCTTTGCATGACTTAACCTTCGAAACAACAAATTATGAGGTATTCGAGCTGGATCCAAATGAAATTGCAAAGGTAGCAGTTATAGGGAGTGGTACCATGGGGCCCGGCATCGCCCAGACCTTCGCTCGGGCGGGGCTCGATGTATTTCTGGTTGATATTCGCCAAGATATATTGGAGAGCGGTCTTCAACGCATAAAGGATAACCTGGATGTATTCATTGAACTGAAAATCATCGATCCACATGAACTGGAAGCAATACTGGCACGCATCCACACCACAACCAACATGGAGTCGGCCTGCCGCCAGGCTGATTACTTCATGGAGGTGGTCCCGGAGGTGCTCGAACAAAAACAAAGGGTGCACCAACAAGCGGATAAGTGGTGCCGGCCGCATGTCATTTTATCCTCGAATACGTCTCAAATGAAGATTTCCCAGATCGCCTCGGCCACAAATAGGCCTGAACTTGTAGTAGGCACTCACTGGGTGAACCCTCCACATATCATGCAATTGGTGGAAATCGTCAAGGCGGAGGGTACCTCCGACGAGACGGTCATGACTGTCCGAGCATTTCTTAAACAAATCGGCAAAGTGCCTATCGTATGCAAAGATACAATCTCATTTTTGAATAATGCTATGCAATTCGGAATTTATAAGATCGCTCTCGAACTCTGGCAAAATGGTATCGCCACACCCGAGGACATCGATCGCGCAGTGAACACTGGCTTCGGATTTCGTCTTCCCCTCGTGGGTCCTTTCGCTTTTCTTGATATGGCTGGACTGGATAATATCCGAAACAACTGGGAGTACGTCAATAGCATGACTGACGGATCCCGAGGCCCCTTCCCCGAAGCCCTCCAAAAACTGATTGAAGAAGGCCACCTGGGTCTTAAAACGGGCAAAGGAATTTATGAGTACTCGGAAGAAGATGTCACGAAGCTGACTAAAGAGAGAGAACGTCTGTTAATCCTTCAACTCAAGACGCTGGGGAGGATATGACGGGAGGATCAAATTCTTTATCTGCCTGACATGTTGTTGAAAAGGCAATGTGGCCGATTTATCAACTGATTATTGGCCAAACAATGAGGAGAAGGAATAAAAAATGAAATTTATAGTGACTGGAGCTACTGGATTTATTGGATCCTACATTGTTAAGGAATTATCTGAAAGAGGGGATGACATTCTCGTTTTTGACATTAAGCCCTCACCTGAAAGTATGGCGAAGTTTATAGAAAAAGCTACGTGGATTCAGGGTGATATCAGAAACGATAATGAGGTGGAAAAAGTTGTATCTGAATATCGTCCTGAGGTGATTATCAATATGGCTGGCTTGCTGCAGTTTGGTTGTATGGAGAATCCTCGTCTGGCGGTAGAGGTAAATGTGATGGGGTTGTCCAATGTATTGGAGGCGGCCAGGAAACACGGAGTTCGGAGGGTAGTGACCGCTTCAAGCGCGGCGGTTTATGGGTCGGCCAAGAGTGACCCTCGAGAGGGGGCACCAATTCCAACAAATGTTACTCTTTATGGTGCAACAAAATTTTTAAATGAAGTTCTCTGTCGGCAATATATTGAAAATTATAAATTGGAGGCCACAAACCTTCGTTACTATGGAGTTTACGGACCGGGGGAGGTTAGATCTCCGGGTATGGCCCAAGTAATCAAGAGCATAGAAAGTATCGTTACAGGCAAAAATGTTGTCCTTCCCAATCTAAAAGCTTCAGACCATACTCATCTGGTCTTTGTGGCTGATGCAGCACATGCAACAGTTTTGGCGGCCACGGTACCCGGTCCCCTCAGTATAGCTTACAATATTGCAGGGAAACCAGAGGATTATGTAACTTTTGGGGAAATAGTATCCACAATAAAAAAATTGGAACCTAATTCTGGAGATGTTATATTTGAGGGGAAAGGAGAAGCCCGAGGTTTGGGTATGTTCAATATCTCTCTGGCTCGAAAAGAGCTTGGTTATGAACCGCGTTACACAATGGAGGAGGGACTAAGGGAGAGCATAAGATATTTCAAGCAGGCAAAATCTCAGTATTGAACACAACGAGGCCTGTAATAAGCATTCAGAGAAATAGGAATGCTCTATTTTTTGATCCGAGTGCAATTGGGCTCAAAACCTTTACAACCACGTGGACGTGGTTGTAACACGAAAAGGAGGACAAAATGAAAAAGAACAGGGAAATTTGGATTTGTGTTTTGTCTTGTTTGGTTTTGTTGATCATGGTTAAGCCTGCTTTTGCCGATCCCATTTTGATCAAGATAGGGCATACCTCTGAAGGCAGCATGAGACTTCCGGGTGCAGGACGAACGGCAAATGTGAGCGTTATGAACAACTATATCCAAGCCGCCACAAAAGGTGAAATCCAGATGGAAATCCATCCCCTTGGTGCTCTTGGCAGTGCCCGCTCCATGATAGAGCAAGCTCAGACAGGCGTGATACAGATGGTGGGATCATACACTTCAATCATGGCCCCATTTTGCCCGCAGGTCGCGGTCACACAGATTCCTTTCCTTTTTAAGGATTCTCTGGTTGCCTGGAAGGTTATGCAGGGCCCCTTCGGGGACGAGTTAGCCGAGGCATTCCTTAAAAAAACAGGTCTCCGCATCCTAAGCTGGGCCGAAGGTAATGGATTCAGGAACATATATACCAGTGGCAAATTAATCAAGAGTCCCGATGACTTCAAAGGGATGAAAATCCGTGTCCCGGAAAATCCGGGACTTCTCGCCATGTTCCGTGCCTTCGGTGCCAAGACCGTGACCATTACATGGACTGAGTTGTACACAGCTTTGCAGACCGGTATGGCTGATGCTTGCGAGACGGAGTTGTATAGCGCGGATATGGTTAAATTGTTTGAGGTCATGCGTACCTCCACTATGAGTAGGCACGGCTATAACCTGCATCCGATAATGGTTAATGAGAAGTTTTTCCGGTCTTTGTCGAAAGAGCAGCAAATGATCATCATGTGCGCGGCCGAGCTGGGGGAAACAGTTGGCAACGGCTTCTGCCGGGCCACTGAAATACTGACAGTAGAAAAATTGCAAAAGGAGGGCATAAAGTTTTATTATCCTTCTGATCAGGAACTTGATCACTTCAAGAAGCTGGGGTTACAGCCGTATCTGGATATAACAGAAAAAAAGATCGGCAAGGACGGCAAGCAATGGATTGATAAGATCTTCAACGCCGTTGCAAAGGCCGAGGCGGATATTGAGAAGGAAAATCAATCAAAACTCAAATAGTCGGCTGGGTAGTACGAGGGAACCAGAGATGTCCCCTGGTTCCCTCAGGTAGAACATCACTATGCGAGATTTTTATATATGGTATCAAATTTTTCTGGACAAAGTGGAACATGTAGTGGTTTTCCTATCCGGCGCTTTACTGGCTTTGCTGCTGTGCAACGTATTGCTGGGTATCTTCGTCGATTCTTTCATAGGCTACTCGATCACATGGACCCCCGAGATGTCCGTCTTGCTGTTCAGCTGGGTTGTCTTTCTCGGGGCGGGAGCGATCGCTCGCCACGGGGGACACATAGGGATTGATTTTTTATTAGAGCGATTTCCGCCCGGACTCCATTTTCTGGTCCGGGTGGGTCACGTGATTCTCGCTGTAATATTGACTGTTGTTATGATTTATTTCGGAGTAAAAATGGCTTTCTTTGTCGGGAAGTTTCAAAGCTCTGTATACCTTGACCTCTCCTTGTTTTATTATTATTTTTCCGTACCTGTCGGAGGCTTATTGTTAGGACTCAATAGTATAGGCGCAATTTTACCTGACCCCAGGAAGGAACGACGACGATCGGATCTTATCTAATCAGATTTAGAGGAGGATAAATAATATCATGCTCGGATTCTTAGGAATTACTTTTTTCCCGCTTTTATTGCTCGGAGTTCCGGTTGCTTTTTGCCTTGCCGTCGTCACCATTTTTGCCTATATCAAGATTGGCGATCCGAGGCTGTTTATGTTGATTCCCCAAAGAATGTTCACCACAATGGAACATGTTATTCTCCTTGCTATTCCTTTTTTTATATTGACCGGTGAGATCATGAATCGCGCTCAACTTACCGACAAACTCGTGAAACTTGCTGGAACACTGGTAGGCAGTCTTCGGGGTGGGTTGGCGCACACTAATATTGTGTCGAGTATTTTTTTTGCCGGAATCACTGGATCAGCTGTGGCAGATACTGTTGCCATAGGGAGCATTTTAATCCCGGCAATGAAGAAAGAAGGATATGAGGAGAATTTTAGCGCCGCGGTCACAGCCGCCAGTTCAGTGATAGGACCTGTTATTCCGCCCAGCATTCCAATGCTTATATATGCTGCTGTTATGAATGTATCGGTAGCTGGATTGTTTTTAGGTGGAGTGATACCAGGGCTTTTAGTAGGGCTGTGCCTGATGGTTATCGCATGGATCATTTCATCTCGAAGAGAATATGGTATTATGCAACCGTTTCCAGGCATTAAAGCCTTAATAATAGCCTTACGTGAAGGGGTGCCCGCGTTGCTGATGCCAGTTATAATCATGGGCGGCATCCTTGGGGGTTTCTTCACCCCGACCCAAGCATCAGCAGTAGCCGCGTTCTACGGACTAATCGTCGGTTTTGTATTTTACCGAACCCTTAAGCTCAGAGACTTAGGTCCTATTTTAAAACGTACTGTCAGTGCAACCGCTATGATTCTGTTCTTGTTAGCGTGCGCCAAGTCATTCTCTTGGTTGATCACCTACACCAAGTTAGTTGAACACGTAACGGATATGTTCCTCGCAATCTCCACGAATAAGGTGATTATACTGTTAATCATGAACCTTATCCTTTTTGTGGCGGGGATGTTCTTGGACTTGGGGTTCTCAGTGGTCGTACTCGCTCCTCTCATGGCCCCGGTAGCTTATAGCCTGGGGGTACATCCAATCCACTTTGGTCTTATTATGTGTGTAAACCTGACCATTGGTTTAGCTACGCCACCTTTTGGGCTGATATTATTTGCGGCCTGCGGGGTTGGCCAGGTCAAACTTACAAATCTCAGCAAGGCCATTGTGTCCTTTCTTATAGCCGAGGTCTTTGCCCTGATGCTTATTACATATATTCCTTTCTTTACACTGTTTTTCCCCAAGCTATTCGGTTACGTCAAATAAATAACGAATGAGAAAATCCATATGGAAGGAGAAGTTTAAATGAACATTTCATTGGAAACCCTGCGCGGAATGTTTGAGGCCATGCTGAAGTCCAGACTGGTAGAAGAGAAGCTTATCGAAATGCTTTCACGAGGAGAGATGTTAGGCCTGGTCCACTCTACCATCGGGCAGGAGGCCATCCCCATAGGTGCCACCTGGCACCTGCGGGATGGGGATTACTGGAACTGCGCTCGTGGGCACATCGAGAGCAACATCGTTAGAGGCATGGATTTGAAGCGGATGTTCGCCGAGTTTTTGGGCAAGAAACCCGGACCATGCGGAGGGAAGGGGGGCAAGGTTCATCTGTGCGACCCTTCCATCGGCAACCTGGGTTTTCGAGGAGTTCAGGGTGCCTTCATCCCACTTTGCTGCGGCGTGGCATTTGCACAGAAAGTGCGGAAGACCGGTGGCATAACCATGTGCTTTTTTGGAGATGGGGCATCTAATCAGGGTGTATTCTACGAGGGATTGAACCTCGCCTCTTTGCAAAAACTTCCCATTGTATTTGTTTGCGCCAACAACCAGTACTCTGTCAGCACCCGATTTTCAGAACATACCCCTATTGAGAACATCGCAGACCGTGCGGTCGCACACGCTATGCCAGGAGTCGTTGTGGACGGCAACAATGTGGAAGCGGTCTATCAGGTGGTTGGGGAGGCTGTGGCCCGGGCTAGAGGCGGCGAAGGGCCAACCCTGATCGAGGGTAAAACGTACCGGATCCGTGGACATTACGAGGGAGATCCCATGACCTACAGATCCCAGGATGAAGTGGAGGAATGGAAGAAAAAGGACCCATTAGACCGCATTACACGCAGGTGCCTGAAACTCAAAATAATAAGCCAGAAGGAGATAGAAAGACTGCAGGGAGTATTTCAACACGAGATAGATGAGGCCGTGACGTTTGCAAAAGAAGCCCCCTACCCTTCACCCGATGATCTGTTGAAGGATGTGTTCATGGAAGAATCTGCGGCCTATTGAATATACCATTATTAAAAGGGGAAATAATTATGGAAGAGATCACATTGGGTAAAGCACTCAACGATGCCTTAATGCACTGTATGGAGGAGGACGATCGTGTTTTCGTCATGGGCGAAGACGTGGTCACCGGTATTTTTCCCCCGACCAAGGGGTTAGTCGAGCGATTCGGCAAGGAGCGAGTGATCAACACCCCTTTAAGTGAGGCAGGGTTTTCAGGTATGGGGGTGGGCGCGGCCGTCTTGGGGATGCGTCCTGTGGTTGAGATTATGCTTATGGACTTTAGTACTGTGGCGATGGACATGATCGCCAATCAGGCTTCCAAACAGAGATACATGAGCGGAGGTCAGGTTCACTGCCCTATTGTGTTCCGAACCGTCACCGGAGGCGGGAGAAGGGTGGGCGCGCTGCATTCACAGAATCTCTCCGCATGGTTCATGCACACACCGGGGTTAAAGGTGGCTATCCCATCCACCCCCTACGATGCTAAAGGACTCTTGATCTCCGCCATCAGGGATCCGAACCCTGTTCTTTTCGTTGAGCATCGTTTGATGTACGGTATTAAAGGCCATGTTCCGAAAGAGCTGTACGCGATTCCATTGGGAGAGGCGGATATCAAACGGGAGGGAGAGGACGTAACCCTTGTGAGCAGCGGACGTATGATCCATCTTGCTTTAGAAGTGGCGGAGAAGCTGGCTCCCAGGGGAATCGAGCTGGAGGTCATCGATCTGCGCACTCTCGATCCTCTGGACGAGGAGACCATCGTGGAGTCCGTGAAGAAGACAGGCCGGCTGGTAACGTTGGACGAGGGATACGAGCGTGCGGGTGTAGGCAGTGAGATCATAGCGGTGGTCATGAGGCAGATCAGCTCACTGAAGGCTCCGGTTCAAACCATCGCCGCACCCAATGCACCCGTTCCGGTGAGCCCGGCGTTGGAGGATCTCTATTATCCCAATGTCAACTCCATCATGAAGCGGATAGAAGCAATGATGGAAACCCGAGAGTAGGTATAGCGACCAGGCTCATCATCATAAGGAGATTTTAATGATTTACGAGATTCACATCCCCCGACTGGGAATTACTATGGATCAGGCCACGGTGGTGGAGTGGTCTGTGCAGGACGGACAGGTGGTTAATAAAGGAGATACGGTAGTAATCATAGAGACGGACAAAATCACTCACGAAATAGAGGCACCCGAGAGTGGATTTGTGAAGGTCATTCAGCCTCCAGGAAGCGTTGTGCAAGCGGGGGGGATCATCGGATTCATCACCACCACACGGGAGGAGTACGAAAAGGCCCCAATGCCCTCTGTCGCTGCCTCCACTCAAGAGCCGGCCATGTCCGCTTCCTCCCAGCCCGTCGTCGAACCAGCGCAAAGAACCCAAACCATCCTGAATATAAAGATCTCCGGAGTGGCCCGGAAGATGGCTGAAAAGCATGGGCTGGATCTTTCCACAATTCGCGGAACGGGTCCAGAGGGGAGAATCACCAAAGAGGACGTGGAGCAGGCGCTGCGCCAAACCGCCTCTCTTCTTTCGGAGACTCCCGAGAAAAAAGACGTCCGCCCCAGACTTCGAGAGGCCATCCCTCTTCGAGGCAGGAAGAAGGTTGCGGCCAACCTCCTTGCAGAAAGCCTTCGGACCATGGCGCAGATGACCCACTGGGAAGATGTGGATATGTCCCGGCTCGTTGAGCTCAAAGAATCGGGCGCTCTGAGCGGGGGAGATGCTTCAGGGCGGATCACGTATGGTGATATATTCGTCAAGTTCACCGCTCTTGCGTTAAAGGAGTTCCCTTTAATCAATGCCTCGCTGGAGGATGATCAGATAAAGCTCTGGGAAGACATCAACATCGGCGTGGCTGTGGCGGTTGGGGACGATCTCGTTGTTCCTGTCATCCGCAATGCAGATCGCAAATCAATCCGGGAGATTGCCGGTGAACTAGAGGGTCTGGCCCAAAAGGCCCGGGAAAACCGGTTTTCACTGGACGACTTGACAGGCGGAACCATCACCATCACCAATATAGGAGCCTTCGGCGCCAATCCGGGCACCCCAATCGCCTATCTCCCCCAGGGGGCCATCGTTGGATTTGGGACCATAATGAAAAAGCCGGTGGTCGTGGACGACGCCATCACCATCCGACCCATCATGCTACTGTCGGTCACCGTTGACCATCGCTTCATTACAGGCGTGGTGTCCGCAAGATTTCGGCAGAGACTCAAAGCGCTTCTGGAGGATCCCAAACAGGCGGTTTTGGATATGGTGTAAAAACGAAAAGAGGTGGGAGCAACCCCGTAAGCGGGGCCCGCAGAGTTGAGTTTCTTGAATTCACTGAACTTGAAAGCACGGAGCCGCTGCTCAAAAGGCTGGTGGGAGAGGGCACTATAAACATGAGACCAAGTGAATACATCGGTGTGAATGAAAAGGGTCATTTGATGGTTGAGAATATAGATGTGGTAGATCTGGTCAAGGAGTTCGGAACGCCCCTGTACGTATCCTCAGAGAATCAGATTCGACACAACTATCGTCGCTTTTTCAAAGCTTTCGCCGACCTATACGGAGCGGAAAGATTATCAGTCTTCTTTGCCATCAAGTCGAACAATAACCTGGCCATCCGGCGCATTTTCTCGCAGGAAGGCGCCGGGGGGGATTGCTTTGGGATGGGGGAGCTCTATGCGAGCCTCCTGGGCGGAGCTGATCCTCAGAAACTGGTGATGAACGGCAGCAATAAACCGCCTGAACTCCTGGAGCAGGCCGTGCGCGCCGGGGTGACTATCAATGTGGACAGCGTGCCTGAGATGGAGACACTCCATGAGGTCTGCGGGAAAATAGGGATTACGGCAAAAGTGAAGATACGCGCCAAGCCCTTTTTAGTGGAACTAAAAGATGTGCTTCATCCCCGCACAAAGCGAAGCCTCTATGACCATATCCTGGCCAACAAGTGGGGTATGACCCCCCGCGCAGCTGCCGAGGCCGGCCGGCTGGCCCTGGAATCGTCCAATCTTGATTTCATCGGCATCAATTTCCATTGTGGTCGCCTGACCAACATCCCCAAGCACTTCGCGATCATGGCGAGGGGGCTGGTTAGCTTTATCGCTGAACTGAGAGAATCGTTGGAAGGCTGGACCCCGCAGGTACTCGACTTTGGTGGAGGTTATGCCCATGGACGGGATCCGGAGGGAATGGGCCTCACTCATGGCGGACCTCCCATTGAGGAATATGCCTTTGCCATCATTGGTGCCCTGAAAAAAGCCTTGGCAGAATATCATCTTCCGGAGCCTCATCTCGAACTGGAGCCAGGCCGCTTCCTCATAGGGAACACGACTGTGCTTCTCACCCGAGTTGATGTAATCAAAAAGCTTCCGGAGCTTTCGAAGACATGGGTGAACGTGGATGCCTCCACCAACCATATGCCCAGCATACTTATTGAGAATTGGTTTCACCAGGTGGTCCTGGCCAGCGATACCAATGCCCCAACGGAGGAGAAGGTGGACATCGTCGGACCCTATGTATTCCCGATGTTTTGGCCGCTGATCGTCCTATGCCCAGGTTAAAGCCTGGGGACATTCTGGCCATTCTGGATGCCGGAATGTACGCCCGGAGCGTTGCCAACCAGTTTACGGGCCTTCCCCGGCCAGCCACAATCCTTGTAAATGGTGATTTGGCGGAGGTGATCGAGGATCGGGAGACGGTCTCTGATGTCTTTGCCCGCCACCGGATTCCTCCTCGATTGATGGGCTCATTTCCCTGAATAATCATCGTTAGAATATTTCCACAATAACGTGCATTTTATCCTGTCATTGCCAGGAGCGAGGCGACAGAGAAATCTTTGATTTACAAGACCTTGAGATTGATTATCTATTGCTTCTGAGAAACTATCTCTCCGGTTTCTGTTTCTTCTGCAAATAACCCGCCTCGCCGTGGAGGGTGAGCTGGCGATTTCCAGTACGGCCGTGCCGGCGTTGATTTTTTGGAGGATTTTTTCTAACAGCGTGTGGTAACTTTCCACCCGGCGATCTATGAATTTATCGTATCGGGGAGCAAATCTATTCCAAAACTTTCGCCCGTCATTGAATCGATTACTCATCATCTGCGTTGCACTCCAATCTGAAAAATTCCTATATCCAGCAGATAAATCCACAAAATGTTGGGGGTGTCAATTGTAATTGAAAATTATAGATTACTTGCCACTGTACGTAACAAAATTGATAATTGACTCCTGAGAGGTAAGGGGTCATTATCTGCCTGTTTTTTCTATTGAATCAAGGAAAGGAGGCAGAGATGGCCCTTGAGAATTTATCAACGGAAAGCCGTGGACCTTCTCAGGAGAGGTACCAACCGGAACAGTTCGACCCTAATGATGCCCTTTATCGGGGCGACAGAACAAAAGCCCGTCCTCCCTTTTCTTCCACGTACATCTCATCCCCCGATGAATCTACCTGCCTGAGCGACAGCGAGAGTGGAGAAAGTTGCCGAGCGCTGGAGAGTGTTTTGGGAAAGCTCTGCATTCTGGACCTTCCAGGAAAACAGCACGCGGAGAGCTATTTGAGGCACCTGCACCGGCGCAATTGCCGGCCTAAAACCATCACAATTAACTTCAAAGCCCTGGAGCTCTTTTTGAGCTTTGTCAAGAAGTCGGGTAAAGACGGGCTTGAGGAAATCACCAGGGAAGATATGGGAGCATTCATCGAGCATGAGCAGGACCGGGGACTGAAGCCCACCTCGGTGAAGACAAGGATGGCTTCTGTAGGGGCCTTTCTTCGTTTTCTTATAGAAGATGGGATTGTTCAGCCCGATGTGCTCTCCAGGAGGATGAGGATCAAGGTTCCGAACGCTTTGCCTCGAGCAATGGATCCGGAGGATGTGAGGAAACTGCTCTCTGTCGTCGATCATACCCGTGATCGAGCCATGGTCTGTATCCTGGTGAGGACAGGGGTGAGGATTGGAGAGCTGTTGAACATGAAGCCCAGCGATGTCCATCTCCAGGAGCGCAGGATTGACATTCCCCAGGCACAAAAGAACCAGGTGGGGAGGGTGGTTTACCTCAGCGACGATTCGCGGGATGCCCTGGCGGCCTGGCTGAAAAACAGACAGGAGCACAAGCCGTATCTCTTTTACGGCCAGGGCCGAACCACCATAAGCTACCCGGCTGTGCGCAAGAGGTTTGTGAGATACCTTGAGAGGGCCGGCCTGTCTCACAAGGGATACACCATCCATTGCTTGAGGCACACTTGTGCAACTGAGCTTCTGAATGCGGGTATGAGACTGGAGTGCGTCCAGCAGCTCTTGGGACACAGCAGCCTGGAGATGACTCTGCGCTATGCACGGCTGACGGATAAGACCCGTGAGGAGGAATATTTCAGGGCCATGGCCATCATCGAGAGGGGGGATATCCATGAGCATTACCAATGCGATAGTGAACTACAGGCGATTCTTGAAGAGAAGGAACTACTCACCTCACACCGTGAAGAATTACATGAACACCCTTAAACATTTTGTTGTCTGGCTGGATGTGCCCATAGAGCAGGTGACCCACAAGAAGCTTCTGGAGTATATCGACTTTCTTCTGGATAAGGGGCTTGGTCCAAAGACCATCAACAGCCACTTAGACAGCATCCGGGGATTTTATCGTTATCTGGCTGATGAAGAGAACCTCCGGGTAACAAATCCGGTTAAGAGAGGCTATGCTCTTCGCCTCCCCAGGCCCCTGCCCAGGTATTTGCGAGAAGAAGAGATTGAGCGGCTCTTTGGGAAGATTAAACATCCCCGGGACCGGGCCATCTTCATGCTGATGCTCCGATGCGGGCTGCGTGTTGATGAGGTTGCCAATCTCACCCTGGGGGCCATCGATCTACGCCGGGGAAGGATCGCGGTCCACAAGGGGAAAGGTGGCAAAGGCAGGGTGGTGTATCTCAGCCACGATGCTCATCATGCCCTGGTAGAGTATCTGCGGATGAGGCCTTCCTCCAGAGCGAAGATCGTTTTTCTCGTGGAAAAGGGCCTCTGTCGAGGCAGGCCCCTGTCAGTCCGGGGAATCCAGAAAAGGATGGAATATTATGCCCGAAAGACAAGGCTGAAAGTCTCCTGTCACCACCTGAGACATACCATGGCAACGCAGTTATTGAATGCCGATGCCGACCTGGTAACCATCCAGGATCTTCTGGGCCATGAGAGGATCAAGACCACCCAGAGATACTGTAAGGTCTCCAATCGCAAGGTGGAGAGAGATTACCATAAGGCCATGCAGGTGGCGATGGAGAGGATGAGGTAGAACCCATCAGAGCTGGATTATTAGGATGAAGTGGAGTCCAATACGAAGGGGTCGGAGGTATTTCCTTTGATGGAGCCTTTGGATCGCGGGAATCTCACAATGCGATAAACCACAGAGCGATATGGGCAGAAGCCTCCTGAAGGGGCAGTGGATATTGTGCTCACTGCTTCGCACATATGGGTCTCTCGTTAATGGAGAAGAAAAGCGGGTACGCACCAAAGGTGTGGTTTGCCTAATGGGAGAGTCGGGGAAGTCAAAGAAAGATTCTTCTTCCCTTGGGTCTCAAACCTGGTTGGAAATGGCAGAGAACTTTCTCGTTTCATTGAGTGCGGCCGGATGTGATTCTGGCGTCTAAAAGTGAGGTGGCGCTCTCGCTTCGCGAGCCGGCCTTGAGCTTTCTTAAGGAGCTCCGGCCGGACGCGCCACTGAGGCCGGCCGCACCTTAATAATGTAGTGGATAGTGTAGATTTAGCATAGGTGCCACCCTTTTTCAAATCTAATGAGTGACGTAAGAAGTATGCTCACGGCACTGAAGGAAGGCGGTTTTGGATGGAGCTGAAAGAGGTGGAGGTGGTGCTCGCCCCCACGGACGGGTTGTCCTCAGATTGCTGGAATCGTACTCCCGAACTGGAGCCTCTACGCTTTACCCCAGGCCGGTGGCGATCCTGGCGACAAACATCGGTGATTTTGCCGGCCTTCTATCAGATCTAAATGTGAGTCACAGGACGAACTCGAGCCCTGGGAGCTTTTTGAATCTACAGAAAGTGCTTGGCAATACCTCATAGAAAAATTTTTGACGAAACTCATGTTTTATGGTATGTTTTCTACTCAGATGAGTAATCCTTTAGCAAGAGATTTTGGAATAAGGAAAATCAAACAGGAAAACCCCATGTAACCCACCAAAATCAATAGAAAAAACAGCATTTGTTACGTATAGCTTGCCAATATCATAACATCGCGAAATTTAAAGATTTCTAAAGAATATCGGAAGCCAGCAGACAGAGCCAACCCTTCCCAGATCATACCATAAACAATCTGGCTTCAAGTGCTTTCAGTTCCTTTTGCGCTGAGGCAAGAATCGCTTCCTCTATGGCGATGGGATCACCCTTCAATCTGGAATCCCTGCGCAGCGATTCAAGCCTCAATGTAATGGCCTCAATGAGCCTCTTCAGATATCTCACCCGCTCAAAGTCTGAAAGAGCCGGCTGCCAGAGTGAGATAAAGAGCCGATCCTCCGTGTCCAGGTGGTTGACATTCATGGTGTCACCACCGTTTCCTCCATGGCCCATGGATCATCGGTTTTGATGGTTTCTGTTTTTCGATTTGTTATTATCAATTGTTTGTATGCCATTTGTAATACAAGAATGGCTTTAGGAATATCGTTAATATCCAGGCTGTTAGTTGTTTTAAAGTTGCCTGCACTGTCTTTGTATATACGCTCCAGAACCACTTTGCGGCTGTTGAAAAAATTTCCATTGCCCGTTTTTCGCATGTTGGACCAGATGGAGGCTCGTA
>CAZTAS010000013.1:0-45200 GCA_964611635.1 uncultured Thermodesulfobacteriota bacterium | reverse complement strand
AATAAATTTCCATGAGGAGTTGTGGCTATTTTGATCAACTAACTGCATTTTTTGGATTAAAAAGTATGTCATATGCAATGCGGAAGAATTTGAAATTGCGGCGGAGCACCGGCCAGCGTATTTCATCCCTCCCGCATATGGTGTCCATGCTGGCACTGTCCATCTGGGCCTTTAGCGCCCGCAGCCCGCGGGATCTCTCCTGGGGGTCGGGCAGGGCAAGAATGTCGTCGATCTGCCGGATGGTTTGCCGGGCAAGCAGGATGCGCTCCTGGTTGTGACGGAAGGTCTGCTCGTCCAGAAGGCTATGCAGATGCTTAAGCCGGTTCAGGCGCAGGGCGGCCTCGTAAGTTGATTCCACAATCTGATCCCGCGTCATCCAGTTGGTCTCGTAATTGAGCATCTGTTTCCAGCTGGGCTGGCGGAGAGCCCGGCGATAATCCTCCAGATGCCGAAACCGAATGGTGTAACCGTAATGCTCTGGCCTCTCGTAGGCCGGGCTGCCGGGGTCCAGGAAGGGAGCAAGGGGAGAGATGAAGGGGTTAAGGCGCGGGCCGAACCGCTCCATTAAGCTGCCCGCATACTCCACTGTGCCCATTACCGATGCGGCATCCTGCATGGGCAGTCCGATCATGAAGAATACATCCATCTTGGAGCAGCCCCGATCTATTGCCCACCGTATGTTTTCTTCCATGGAGTCATTGGCATACCGCTTGCCCACGGCGAGACGGACATCTTCGTCGTGGGAGTCAGGCGAAATTTGCAGGTTAAAGTTGGGCAGAGATCGGGCCACCAGGTCGAAGTATTCTTCGGGCGCCGTGTCGAAGAGTTCCAGCACCACGTGGTTCTTTACCCGCAGTGGACTTAGCGAATCCAGCACTGAGGCGGCATAATCATCTCCCGGCTGCCTGAGGTCCCCCACAACGAAGATGGGTGCATTGGTGTAGCGCTCCACTCCCGCGATGTCCTCCGCAATATGTTCGGGAGAGCGCCATGCCGGCCGCGGGCGACCGGCGAATTCCTTCAGCGCGCTATGCGCGCCCCCGCAGAAGCTGCACTCATGGGTGCAACCCCGGCAGGTGACAACTGCGGTTATGGGGTAATCCCACCAGTCGTGGATGGGCGTCATGCCTCGTAGATCCATGAACTTGAGGGCGTTGCGAAAAAGCTGACGATAATTGTTGCCGAATCCGTCAAGCTTCTCCGGCACATATGTCAGGGGATTGATGAGGGCCTCGCCGTGGCTGTCTTTCCATGTCAGATTTGGAATGTTTTCCAGCTCACCATTCCCTTTAACGGCCTGCATAAGCATGGCCATCGGCTCTTCAGTGGAATCTCCCCGGACGACGAAGTCCACCTCCGGATAGCGGATCAGCTCTTGGTGAAAATAAGTGGCTGAGTAACCTCCGAAGATCACCGGCACATGGGGGTGAATTCGCTTGCATATGCGGGCAACCTCCACGCTGCCGTGGGCATGGGGAAGCCAGTGAAGATCGATGCCGAAAGCCCTGGTACGCACCCGGGCCAGCTCTTTTTCAACGTCGTAGCGAGGGTCGGTTAACATGCGATAGGCCAAATTCAGGATGCGCACGCTGAATCCATGTCGGCCAAGGTATTCCACCAGCGAAGAGAACCCCACAGGATACATCTCGAACTGAGTGGTGGAGGGAATCACGTCGCTGATGGGGCCGAACATGATGCTTTCTCGCCGGAAGTCGTAAACGCTGGGGGCATGGAGAAGGACAAGATCAGTTCGGAACTTGAACATATTCTTTTCCTTGCAATTTTGTCCGAGCCGTGATATCCAAATTCTTACTTAAGATTAAGCATGCAGTATCGGTTACTTGAAATGGCATCCTCAGAAATGCCTACGGAGCTCGTTGAGCAAATTTTTGGATGCCACAGGCAGCTAATTAAATATATGGCATATGCATTGATGGGTCAAGGATATTTGCTGCACAGGTTTTTCGTCCTTGAGAAATTATGGCCGAGATGTGTATGCTGACCGGAGTTTTTTCCGGACGATAAGAAATCATAGCAGGAGGAAAGGCGTATGGAAGTTGGCGATAAGGTCACTTTCCCCTTCGCATCCGGGGAGAAGGAGGGCGTGATCTTGAGGGTTTCAGAGAAGATGGTCTACCTTAAGGTGGACTTCCCTCGCCACCCCGGAAAGATCATCAAGCGTTCCCTGCATGTGGTGGGGACAAAGCCCAAACGCAAAAAGAAACGGACCAAGAAGTCTTGATTGGATGCAGGATGAAAAACAATCCAACAGAGGGCAGGATAATGCGCGTGGGGAACCTGGAGCCTCGCCTCGATCCCTCGGTTTACCTGGCACCCGGATCGATAGTTATCGGGGATGTAACCATGGGGCCTCAATCCAGTGTCTGGTTTTACAGTATACTCAGAGGCGATATGAACTTCATCAGGGTGGGCCGAATGGTCAATATTCAAGACATGAGCATGTTACATGTCACCAAGAAGCGCCACCCGGTCATCGTTGGCGATTACGTCTCCATGGGACACGGGGTTGTGGTTCATGGATGCGTTATTGAGGACTGGTGCCTGATCGGGATCCGGTCTGTTATACTGGACGGAGCGGTGGTGGGAGCGGAGAGCATTATAGGCGCGGGTGCACTCGTGCCTCCGGGCATGCGCATTCCTCCGCGCTCTCTTGTCATGGGAATTCCGGGCAAAGTTGTACGCGAGGTGAAGCCGGAGGATCTGGAACTGACCCGGACTGCAACCGATAGCTACAGGCAAAACGCCGAGTTTTACCTCTCCTCGGCACGCTGGGCTGACCGCGGGAATCAAATTTTCGGGCAGGTGGGCGGTAGCTGATAACCTTAACTCTCACCTGAGTGACCATGACATGGCTTGGGCAACAATCAGGGATTATTTCCAGTGAGAACTAAAAAGCTAACGGTGGAAATCGAAAGATACCCCGGCGGGCGGGCGGCGCTTGAAGTGATGCGGCTCCTGCGTGAACAAGGGCGGGCAGCTTACATCGTCGGCGGTGCAGTGCGGGACATGGTCCTGGGCCGAGAGCCAGGGGACTTTGATTTGGCCACCGATGCGGAGCCCGAGCAGGTGACAGGCATATTCCCTCACACTGTGCCGGTGGGAGCCCGGTTTGGCACCGTTTTGGTGGTGGTGGAGGGGCGGCCTGTCCAAGTCTCCACGCTGCGCAAGAGACCTGGCGAGCCAGTGCCCTCCATTGAAGAGGCGATTCTGCGCGACGCTCAACTGCGGGATTTCACCATAAACGCACTCTTTCTGGATGCAGAGAAAAACCTTATTATTGATCCGCTCGGTGGGCTGGAGGACGTAGAATCGAGGCTTCTGCGAACGGCCCTGGACCCCATGGACATTTTGACCGACGACCCGGTGCGCATACTGCGGGCCATCCGGCTGGCAGCCAACATCGGGCTCAGCATAGAAGGTAGTCTTTCCGAGGCCATGACGGCCTCGTCTTCCGACCTGATGAGCGTTGCGCCGGAGCGCGTAAGGGACGAACTTGTCCGCATGCTTACCGGCCCCGAGCCCGGTCGCGCGCTGGATCTTCTGTCCGAGCATGATATCCTCACCTATATTCTACCCGAAGTGGAGGACATGAAGGGTGTGTCCCAGCCCGATGGTTTCCATCCAGAGGGCGATGTTTACACACACGTGCAACTCATGGTGGGAATGCTGCGGGAGCCCGGGCTGGTTCTGGCCCTGGCGGTGCTTCTGCACGATGTGGGGAAGCCCCTTTGCCGAACCAAGGTTAACCGGATCCGGTTTTACCGCCACGAGCAGGTGGGCGCTCAGTTAGCCGAAGACATCTTGAAACGCCTGCGTTTCTCAAACTCCGTTCGGGAGGCGGTAGTGGCCTGCGTTGAGAATCACATGAGATTCAAGGACGCGATGGAGATGCGCCGGGGGAAGCTAAGGAAGTTAATATCGCGTCAAACGTTCCCGCTTGAGCTTGAGCTTCACAGGCTGGACTGCATGGCCAGCCACGGCGACATGTGCACCTGGGAGTTCCTCTCGGAGCAGTACCGCACCTTCATTGAAGAGGGCATCCGGCCCCAACCCCTCCTGCGCGGCGGTGACCTTCTGGCCCTGGGGTTCCCCGAAGGACCGCTCATAGGCCAGGCCCTTGCCCACATCGAGAGCATGCAATTGGATGGGATAATCCATACTCGAGAAGATGCTCTGGCAGAAGCACAGCGGTGGAAAGAGGCTAATGGTTGAGACTCTCACGTGCATGAAGCTCGCATCTTTTCCCCCATCAGGTTGAAGGAGGATTTTGCCGGAGGAAACGAGTGGGATATTTCCTCACCCGCTAAAAGGCGGTATCTCAGGTATGCCATCTCCAATACTGATTGTATCCGGGATCATTTCAATACACCACACACCATGAATCATAATTCCCTTCTGTTCATGAAAGTTTCAACCCATAACATATAGCCGCAATCGATCAAAATCCTCCCCTTGACAAACTTGTCGAATTTATGGTTTCATGAACTCATATATATGCATGAGAAGCGAAACGATATCAATATCACAGATGGGATAGCCCTCCAGAGTTACCTATCGAAGGAGATGGCCAGCTTTCCGGGCAAAAATCTCTGCAAGCTTTTTACACTAGCAGTTTATGGCCCCCTGTCGGTGGGGAAAAGGTATATTTTGAGCGACAAAAGGCTCGCTTTCCGTTTTTTCGTTCAAAAGCTTCTGCCTGCCCCGAAGACGCATTGTCAAAGCATGAGTAGGTAAATATTGTTGGAGATACAATGAGATGGAGTTGAGCGTGGAAAAAATTCTGAGTGGAGATGTCCGCACAGCGGCGCGCCTGATGCGGGAACTGGACGACGGCATCCTTCGTGCCTTTGAAATTCTCAAGTCGCTGTATGCTCACACTGGCCGCGCGCACGTTATCGGGTTCACCGGTTCGCCCGGTGTGGGGAAAAGCACCTTAGTAGACCAGGTCATCAGCTACCTGCGCTCCAGGAATAAGACGGTGGGTGTCATCGCTGTGGATCCCACGAGCCCTTTTTCAGGGGGAGCCCTTCTGGGGGACCGGATCAGGATGCAGCGACACGGAACCGACGACGGGGTTTTCATCCGCAGCCTTGCCACCCGCGGTCAGTTCGGTGGGTTGACCCGTTCTACCGCGGCCATCGCCAAGGTGATGGACGCCATGGGAAAAGACTTGGTCATTCTCGAGACCGTGGGCGTGGGACAAGATGAGGTCGACATTGCCGAAACCGCTCACACCACCGTGGTTATGGTGGCACCCGCCATGGGCGACGATATCCAGGCCATCAAAGCGGGAATCCTGGAGATTGCGCATGTTTTCGTGGTCAATAAGGCGGATCGAGAGGGTGCTGCCCGCACGGCTGCCGAACTCAGGTTTATGGTCGAGATGGGTCGCGACAGCCGCCCCCCTGGTGCGTGGGAGCCCCCAATACTGTTGACCGAGGCCAACCGCAATGTAGGTGTGAATGAAGTCATGGAGGCTATTGAACAGCATCGCCGATATCTCCTGAAGGACGACGCGGCGGCCTGGCAGCGCCACGAACGGGACAGAATACGCCGGGAGCTCCAGGATATCTTGAAGGGCAAGGTGATGGAAAAGATCAAACGGGCTTTTGAAAGCGATAACTTATCCCGGGATATAGTGGAGCAGATCATCCAGAAAAAACTTGATCCATACACTGCGGCTGAGAAAATCATTGAACGGATTGGCTGATCAACGAATAGTGAACGAGCAGAACTAAATGAATTTCGACCTTACGGAAGAACAAAGCCTTCTCCGAGAGACTGTGAGAGATTTTGCCAACCGAGAGATTGCTCCTGTGGCCTCCGAGCTGGATGAAGACGAGCGTTTTTCGCCAGAGCTCACACGCCGAATGGGGAAAATCGGGCTGTTCGGGATATTCGTTTCCGAGGAATACGGCGGCTCCGATATGGGCTACATCGCATACATTATAGCCATTGAAGAAATTGCGCGGGTGGATGCCTCGCAGGCCGCCACAGTGGCCGCCAGCAACTCCCTGGGAATCGGCTCCATATATTATTATGGCTCCTCCGGACAAAAAAATCGCTGGTTGCCTGACTTATGCAAAGGGCAGAGCCTGGCGGCCTTTGCTCTCACGGAGCCCGATGCCGGTTCCGACGCCGGGGCCACCCAGACTCTGGCAGAGCTCCAGGGCGACAGGTGGATCGTTAATGGAAGTAAAATTTTTATTACCAATTCTACCAATGAGATGACCAGCGTGATCATTGTTCAAGCGGTCACGGGAATTCGCCCCGACGGTAAAAAGGAACTGAGTTGCATTCTGGTGCCCGCTGACTCTCCCGGGCTGACGCGAAAGCCCATGAAAGGGAAGATGATGTGGCGCGCCTCCGATACGGGTGAGCTCTTTTTTGAAAATTGCACTGTGCCTTGTGAGAACCTGCTGGGAGAGCGCGGTAAAGGCCTCCGCCAGATGCTGGCTATGCTGGACATCGGCCGATTTGGAATAGCTGCCATGGGCCTGGGTGGCGCCCAGGGATGTTTCGATCACGCCCTGAGCTATGCTAATCAGCGCTACCAGTTCGGACGGCCCATCGGCAGCTTTCAGGTCAACGCCTTTAAGCTGGCAGACATGGCGCTGGAAATCGAGTTGGCACGCAACATGCTATACAAGGCCGCATGGCTGCGAGAACAGAATCGTCCCTTTACCCTGGAGGCGGCTATGGCTAAGCTGTTTTGCTCAGAGGTTATGCACCGATGCGCCAACGCCGCCGTCCAGCTCCATGGGGGCTATGGTCTGATGCGGGATTTTCAGATAGAACGCTTTTACCGGGATCAGAAACTGCTCGAAATTGGAGAGGGTACTTCGGAGATTCAGCGAATGATCATCGCCCGTCACATAGGCGCCGCCCGGTGAAAAGATGAAACGTTACACAATGTCATTGAAATAAGGTCTCACTCTCCTTTAAATCGGGAGAGGTAGAATATTCAGTGATGATTCGTAACACCTTGAGTCAATAACATGATCAGGGATAAATCTGCTTTTGTTCCTTGTTGCACCAGCAGGTCATGGATATTTTAATGAAAAAAAATGTGTAAGGGGGTACATAGCTCATGACAGATGTTGTTATTGCAGGACCTGTACGTACGGCCGTAGGAAGCTTTGGTGGGAAGCTGAAAGACGTTTCCGCTGTCAAATTGGGTGCAATAGTAATCCAGGAAACCTTGAAGCGTGCTGGAATCCGGCCGAATCAGGTGGACGAGGTGATCATGGGGAATGTACTACAGGGGGGCCAGGGGCAGAACCCTGCCCGGCAGGCGGCTATCCACTCGGGCATCCCCCAGGAGGTTCCCTCTTTCACGGTAAACAAGGTATGCGCCTCGGGACTAAAGCCGGTGATGCTTGCGGCTCAGGCCATTAAGTGCGGGGATGCCGAAATCATAGTGGCGGGCGGGATGGAGAACATGAACCAGGCGCCTTTTGCCATGATGAAAGCACGATGGGGATACAGGATGGGCAATGGCGATATGGTGGACCTCATGATTCACGATGGCCTTTGGGACATCTTCAATCAGTATCACATGGGGATTACCGCCGAGAACGTTGCTGAGCGATTCGGAATCACACGTCAGGAGCAGGATGAGTTCGCTTGCCGGAGCCAATCGCGAACAAAAGAAGCCATGGAAAAGGGGTACTTCAAGGAGGAGATTGTACCGGTGGAGATTCCGCAACGCAAAGGGCCTCCTATGGTTTTCGAGACTGACGAGTTCCCGCGTCCTGAGACAAATCTGGAAGCATTGTCCAAGCTCAGGCCGGCATTTAAACCCGACGGCACCGTAACCGCAGGCAATGCCTCTGGTATCAACGACAGCGCAGCTGCCGTGGTTGTGCTCTCCGCTTCCAGTGCCAGAGAGCTGGGCGTTGAGCCTTGGGCCAGCATTGTCTCATATGCCTCTACAGGAGTAGATCCAGCCATCATGGGGATTGCTCCCATCCCTGCCAGTAGGAAAGCGCTGGAAAAAGCTGGCCTGACCATCAAGGACATTGACCTTGTGGAAGCCAACGAGGCATTTGCAGCCCAGTCCATTGTCGTGGCACGAGAACTTGAGTTCGACATGAACCGCGTCAACTGCTGTGGCGGGGCCATATCCCTGGGCCACCCCATCGGCGCCAGCGGAACTCGTATCCTGGTTACCCTTCTCCACAGCATGAAGCGCCTCGGAGCCCGAACGGGGCTGGCCACTATGTGTATCGGCGGAGGACAGGGAGCCGCTATTGTCGTTCGTCGCTAGCATTCTGGGCCGATGGGTCACGGGGTTTAACTATCCGTTTCAGGGCGGTCGCTTCATTGTGCGCAATCGCAGACTGCTGCTTTATGTCCTGTTGCCTTTGGCCATCAACATTTTGGTGTGGGGAGCAGTATTCGGCATCGGCCTCAATTATTTTTTTGGCTGGGTGGATCAACTTGTGCCCAGGGGGGAGACGTGGTACTGGAACGTGGTGTTCATATTTATCTCGGTGCTCTTCGGCTTGCTTCTTCTCTTGGCCATGGCTTACCTGTTTTCTCTGGTGGGTAACATCCTTGCCGCGCCCTTCAATGACGCGCTCTCCCAGAGGGTGGAGGATCTGCTCACGGGAGCCCGGATGGAGCAGCATTTTTCCCTCCGGCCATGCTGAGGGAAGGGCGCCAGGCTCTCATCCAGGAGTTCAAACGGATTGCTCTTTATCTGGCCGTGCTGGCCATCCTTGCGCTGTTGAATCTCTTGCCGATGCTCGGCACCGCGGCACACCTGGCGCTCAGTGCACTGGCAACACTCATTTTTTTGGCTATGGAATATGTTAGTTATACCATGGACCGCCGGCGTTTGGGACTGCACCTCAGGCTCCGAATAGTATATTCAAACCTTGGACTGATGCTGGGTTTTAGCTGCGGGGTGTTCGTCCTGTTGTTCATTCCACTAGTGAATTTCTTCTGCATCCCTGCGTCCGTGGCGGGAGGAACCATGATGTGTGTCCAGCGACTCTTAGCCGGGAATGGACATGAAAAAACATCGAGTCCCCTTAAAGCTTCTTGGGATTGATGGTGATATAGGGTCATATTGCTGAAAAGGACGTTTTCATGTCTCCAGGCTGCAGTGAGGATAGAAGGCACCAGCAGCAATGCCCCAGACGAAACATTATGCTGGTACTGGCCTACGAGGGGACGAATTACCGGGGATGGCAATTTCAGCCTGGAGAACCCAGCATCCAGGGGGTGATCCAAGAAAAAATTTCAATCATGACGGGCGAGCAGGTTGGCCTGATTGGTTCCGGCCGAACTGATGCCGGGGTACACGCTCTGGCGCAGGTGGCCAATTTTCGCACCTCCTCCCGGATTCCCGTGGATGGTTTTTTGCGAGGCCTGAACAGCCTTCTGCCGGATGACATCGTTGTGCGCGAGGTCAGGGAGGTGCCGGATGAGTTTCATTCCCGCTATTGCGCTCGGAGCAAGACCTATATGTATGTGGTGCACAATGATGAAATGCCCGACCCTTTCTGGCGTCGGTTCGCATGGACCATCAGGGGGCACCTGGACATGGAAGCCATGAACGAGGCTGCACGTGCCCTGCTGGGGCAGAGGGATTTCTCAGCTTTCCGGGCGGCGGGCTGTTCCATCAGCAATCCCGTGAGGACCGTAATGATTGCTAAATGGCGACGGTTTGGGCGAAACAAAACTTTATTCGAGATCGAAGCCGATGGGTTCCTCAGACATATGGTCAGAAACATCGTGGGCACCCTGGTGGATATCGGCCTTCAAAAGGCGGATACCAGGCATTTAGAAAGGATACTGGCTGGCAAAAACAGGCAGGAAGTAGGAATAACGGCACCGGGTAAGGGCCTTTTTCTGAAAGAAGTACGCTATATTTCGTAACTTTTTGGCAAAAAGCTTGTTAAATCCTTTCGATATCATATTAAATCATGCCGGATCAGGGCGGCCCGGGTAAGGTTGAAACACTACGCACAATGAGCAGGGGCATAGAAAAATTGGGGGAGATCCTCCTTCAGCGGGGACTTGTTATCCAGGAGGATTTGCTGCGCGCCAGGTCCAGCGCACGGGAAAGCGGCAATCCCCTTTGGCGGGAGTTGATCCTACTGGGCATGGTGGATGAAGATGAGATGATCCATCTCATGAGTGATCTGCTGGAGGTGGAGCCAATGATAGTGGATCAATACCCGGCTGCGCCGATCCAAGTCGATAGTCTTTCTTTAAAGTTTATGCGACATGCTCGATTTCTTCCAGTTGACCAGCGAGACGACACCCTGGTGGTCGCCATGGCTGACCCGGAGGATTTTTACACCATCGAGGCCATCGAGCAGGCTTGCCATTTTCGGGTGCAGCGATGCATCGGCCGACAGCGCGATATTGAAGAGGCTATCGAGCGGCTTTATGGATCGGGAGCCTCCACAATGGAACGGATCGTGGGAGATCTAGGAATGGTGAATGAGGATGCAGTCGTTGATCCCGAGGATGTGGAGCATCTTCGGGACATGGCCTCAGAAGCGCCCGTCATACGGCTGGTCAACCTCATTATCACCCGTGCGCTGGAGACTCGTGCCAGTGACATACACATTGAGCCCTTCGAGAATTCCCTCAAAGTCCGGTATCGGATAGACGGGGTGCTGCATGAGGTGGAATCGCCCCCCCGGCGGCTGCAGCCGGCCATCACATCCCGTATTAAGATCATGGCCAAGATGAACATCGCCGAGCGGCGCTTGCCCCAGGACGGCCGGATCAAACTGAGAATTTCGGGCCGGGACATCGACTTCCGCGTCTCAACTATCCCCACCATGTGTGGGGAGAGTGTGGTGATGCGCATCCTGGATCGCGAGAGTGTCATTCTGGACATACGTAGCCTTGGATTCCCGGAGGACACGCTCTCGGTCTTTCGCGGCCTGATTGCCAGGCCTTACGGTATGATCCTGGTGACCGGCCCCACGGGATCGGGCAAAACCACCACCCTATACAGTGCGCTACAAGAAATAAATACGCCGGACAAGAAAATCATCACCGTGGAGGACCCCGTTGAGTATCAACTGCCGGGGGTTAACCAGATTCAGGTCAAGCCCCAGATCGGCTTGTCTTTCGCACATGGACTCCGCTCCATTGTCCGACAGGACCCGGACATCATTCTTGTGGGTGAGATAAGAGACCATGAGACAGCGGAAATAGCCATCCATGCCGGGCTGACCGGACACGTGGTCTTCAGCACCTTACACACCAACGACTCCGCGGGGGCTGTTACTCGCATGCTTGAGATGGGAATGGAGGATTATCTTATGGCGTCATGCCTCATGGGTGTGCTGGCCCAGAGGCTGGTGCGAGTTATCTGTTCTCAATGCAAGGCGGAGGATCAGCCGGATAGCCTCATGTTGGATCAACTGGGATTACCCCCGGAGGCAGCTCTGGACTGGAAGTTTTACAGGGGGAGGGGCTGCGATCTGTGTTACGGCACAGGTTTTAAAGGGCGTACGGGGATATATGAGTTCCTGGAGGTGGATGACGAGATCCGAAAATTAATAACCACTCACTCCGATGCTGGAATAATCAGGGATGCGGCCACACGTAAGGGGATGCGCACCCTCCGGGAGGACGGCTGGGAAAAGGTTCGCAAAGGGACCACCACCATCAGCGAACTGATGCGCGTCACGCTGGACCAATAATTCATGCATCGCATAAGGAACGCGGATCGTCAAAAGGCAAACACATATGGACCGGGACAGGGGACTGAGCTCTTATGCATTCTGTGAGCCGAAAAAAAGTCAAGGCGCAGGCAACTTCCCCGGATTCATCAAATAAAAAGCGATTGGTGCTTGAAGCTTGCCTTGTTATACTACTTGTGGCGGGGATACTTCAAATAGTCCGTCCCCTTCGAGCCGAGTGGCACTATAGGTACGGCAAAAATGCATTAGAAGCCATCTTTCAGAAAAAGCTTGATCCCCGAAAGCATCCGGAATTTATGAGAAGGGCAATCCATGAAGTCCATCAAGGTCTCCGGCTGGCTCCATCCAATGGCGAGCTGTGGGCATGCATGGGTGATCTTCTTTTTTTTGCCGGCCATTACCAGAAAGCCCTGAGCAGTTACAAGACCGCGCTGCGCTATTTCCGCTCACCAAGTCTATATACCAACTTGGGGGTAGTATATGCTAATTTGAAGATGTACGACAAGGCCGAGGAAGCCCTCAAAATGACTCTGGCTTTTTTCCCCGGTCATAAAGATGCCCAAAAAGCGCTGAAAGTGGTCCAGGCAATGCGCAAGCAATAAAACGTAGATATGATGAAAGCCAAAGGGACTCAAAAGTAACTAATAATTCAATGCAAAAATTACGATAATAGTTCGATTATGCCCGAATTTCTTTACAGGGCCACCAGTATTAGTGGTGAGGTGGTACAGGGAGCCATGGAGGAAGAGTCGGAGGGTGAAGTTGTTGAGCGCCTTCACGAGATGGGTCTCATACCGCTGCAGATCCAGCGTCCCGTTTTACGTCCTTTCGCAATTCGCGCGCTTGACTTCAGTGCCCTCTTAAGCCGGATCTCCGGCCGCGATCTCCTTACCTTAACCCAGCAGTTCACCACTCTTCTGGAGGCGGGACTGCCCATCGATAGAGCCCTCGCCATCTGCGCCCGAGTTACGGAGAACCCAAGGTTGCAAAGAGTGGTGGAGGCGGTTCTGCGGGATATCGAGTCGGGAAAATCTTTTCATGAGGCAATGCAACGGCATCCCGCCGTCTTTTCGCGTCTATATATTAACATGGTGCGCGCAGGGGCGGAAGGAGGTGTGCTTGAGCTGGTGCTCCGACGGATGACCGAGTTTCAGGAAAGGACCCAGGAACTCAGGGACTACATAGTATCGGCCATGGTTTACCCTGCCATTTTGACAACGGTGGCGGGCATCTCCGTGGCCATTCTTCTTACTTATGTTTTGCCTAAGTTCACCATAATATTCTCTCAAATGGACAAGGCCTTGCCTTTATCCACCCAGCTGATTCTTGAGATGAGCCATTTCATCCGTCAATTTTGGTGGATGATCATCGGGGTAGTGGCCATGGTGTTCCTGGCCTGGAAGGCTTACGTTTCCACCGAGGAAGGAAGATTCAGGTGGGACGCTCTTAAACTGCGCATAGGGTTTGTGCGAGGAATAGTGCAGAGGGTCGAGACAGCTCGTTTTGCCAGAACCCTCGGCACTCTTCTGCGAAGCGGCGTCCCCATTCTCGCCGCTGTGCGCATTGTCAGGGAGACTCTCAGCAACCAGGTGATCGCTCGCTCCCTGGATCATGTCCAAAACACTGTCAAAGAGGGAGGCGGTCTTGCACGGCCCCTTATGGAAAACGGCCTTTTCCCTGCCCTTGCCGTCCATATGATCACCGTTGGAGAAGAGACAGGGCGCCTGGATGAAATGCTGCTCAATGTGGCCGACAATTACGAGCGGGAGGTTCGCAATGTGATCAAGAGGTTTACGGCGCTGCTGGAGCCAATATTGATCCTGATCATGGGTATCGTGGTGGGGTTTATTGTGCTATCAATGCTCTCGGCCATTTTCAGCATCAACGAGATTCCTTTTTAAAGGAGGAGGTTATGCACTTAGGGCTGATCTGAAGTAATTCATATCAACATGAAAGCGGATTTTCACTATTTGAGCCTCGCATAAAAGCGACATTAAGAGGCATATTTCGTAGGCGCTTTCACATAAGCTCAGATCAGGAAAGCCATTTTATGGAGGGGTTTCCGACATGAGATGCAGGAACAAATTGGTTACTTCTTCCGCTGGTTTCACGCTCATCGAATTACTGGTGGTGATGATCATCATAGGGTTGCTGGCGGCACTGGTGGCACCACGAATGTTCGGCAAGGTGGACCGGGCCAGGCAGCAATCGGCGCAAGCGCAGATCGAGCTCTTTTCCACAGCGCTTGGCGCCTACCGCCTGGATGTGGGCCTCTATCCCACCACAGAACAGGGCATGGCGGCGCTTCGCGTGGCTCCATCCAACCAGCCACGCTGGGACGGCCCCTATCTGCCCAAGGATATCCCCCTGGATCCATGGGGCAGGCCCTATGTCTACAAGTCTCCCGGAGATCACGGGGACTATGACATCATTTCCTATGGACAGGATGGTCAGCCCGGCGGCGAGAAAAACGACATGGATATCGTATCCTGGAAGGGCATAGGCCAATGAACGATGGCCTGGGGTGGCACTGGCAGATCCCTGGGATCGCCAGTGAAATACCGTTAAAAGTAGCACTATCTAGGACACAGCCAAGCCTTCGGCTTTGCCCGCGGCATCCAGCGGGATTCACCCTGCTGGAGATGATCCTGGTACTGGCCATAGTCGCCCTGGCATCATCCATGGTGGCACCGGCCATCACCAGCGGTATCAAAAGCGCAAGACTCCGGACGACCTGCCTCAAGGCGGGAGCACTGATGCGGCAGGCTCGAAACAGAGCAGTTGCATTCAAGCAGACGATGGTGGCCGATATCGATGGGGAGGCTCAAAGACTCACAATACACCCTTTCACAGGCCTTCGAGAGGATCGGGGAAGGGAGCTGAGAGGCCGCTCGGTAATCTCGTACCCCCTTCCTCAGGGTATTAGCATTGGAGAGATGAGGATCGGCGGGGAAGAGGCACGTGATGAAGTCACACAATCTGTCATTTTTTTCTATCCAGACGGGAGGAGTACCGGCGCACAGATCCTTTTCCATGATGACCGCGGGAGGGCCCTCCGTCTGCTGGTTGATCGAATTACCGGCAGCGCCGAGATCAGGGAGCCTATGGAGGAGGATCAAAGATGAGTTCTTTAAGAAAGGCCGCCAAAGGATTCACCCTGCTGGAAGTGCTGGTTGCCCTCGTGGTGCTGGGACTTTCTTTCATAACCATCTTTGAACTCTTCCAGGGGGGATTGCAGACCCTCTCAGCATCGCAGCTGCATACATTGGCCTTCATGCATGCCAGGGAGAAACTGGAAGAGCTTGTCTTGGAGAGCAACCCGGAGGCAAGAGAGCGACAGGGGACTTTTGAGGATGGCTTCAGGTGGGAGACACAGATATCATCGTATCCCCTGCCTCAGATAAAAGATGAAGAACTGCCGCTGAATGTTTTTCAAATGACTGCTCGCGTTTTCTACATGCGAATGGGCAGGGAACGCTCGGTGGAACTCAAAACTCTGAGACTGGATCTACCCGAAATCAAAACAAGCCAGAATAAGGAAAAATCATGAAGAACACATTATCTGTAATGCTATTTTTAATTTCTATAGCGGCGGCCTTTGTGGGCTGTGCTCATCTGGACAGGGATCAGACGGCATCCCGGGAAGAGTTGATCCAGCGTGTCAACGAATACTGGAATGCAAAAATCAAGGATCAGGTGGAGGTGGCATATTCCATCGAACATCCAGAAGGACGTAAAAAGGTGCCAATTTACCGGTACGCAAGGCCGAACTTCTCTCTTCAGCAGACAAGCGCGAAATTGCTCTCATTCAAGATCCTGGCCGTTGATCTAAAGGGGGATCAAGCCACAGTCTCCATCCAGCAAGAAACTAAGATCACCGCGCCGACCCTGCGGACCGTGCTGAAATTCGTCAGAGATGACAAATGGTTCAAAATTGATGGAGAGTGGTACCACGAGTTCAGTGATTCGCGCTCCCTGACTGACGCTTTCATCCGGTCTATAAGAAAATCACGGCAAATAAGGAGTCAATAAATATGATTGTAAATATTGGAAATGCTTTTCCCGCGCTGGCTGGCGCATGCCTTCATTTAATTGGACAGCGGATTCTGCCTTTATTAATCACGGTGCTCGCAATGAGCGCACTCGCTATTATATCAAATCCATCAGCCGTTTTATGCGGTGAATCGGAGGATGAGTTGGCCAGCGTCATCCGATCTTATTGGGAAGCCAAGTCCAATAATGATTTTCGCACCGCCTACGAGATGGAATCCCCCAGGTTTCGCAAAGAACTCCCGTTGGAAAAGTACAAGGAACTCAGTCGAAACCCCATGCTGCGGATTTCCAAGATCGATATCCGTAACATCGTGATTGAGGGCGACCGGGGGCGAGCTGATGTGATTTTCCATCTTACAATAAAACAGGGTTCATCCAGTTTTTCCATCGTCGCGCCCCAGCGGACGGATAAGTGGGAGAAGATAGACGGGGTTTGGTATAAAAAATATTTTCCCCCCGAACTCTCATTCCCATTAAGCAGATGATCCCTCCTATGGGGCGGCGGTAAGCTGAAAGGGAACATGATCCGGGGAACTAACAGTCGTAAGAATCAACTCAAAGGATTTACCCTCCTGGAGGTCCTCATCGCCATGACCATCCTGGGGTTGATGGCCAGTGTGGTGTTTGGTGGACTGAGGCTGGGAACCCGGGCCTGGGAAAAAGGCGAGAAAGAGGCTGAGCGGCTCCAGCGCCTCCGAATAGTATCGGCCCTGATTAGCTCGCAGCTCAGGTGCGCTTATCCATACAGCTTGGTCAAACGCCCGAAACCCGGGCAGGAGCTGAATGTGGACAGGCAAGAGGAACTGGAGAGACGTAAAAAAGGACCTCCTGTTTTTTTCCAGGGGGGGCCGGATGCATTGCGGTTCGTGAGCACGCGCGCCCTGGATCCGTCAATGAACGGCCTGGCGCACGTCTTCTATGAGCTTGTGAGTGACGGGAAATTCCGGGTTCGAGAATATTTTGTCCGGGGTAAGGATTCGCTTCAGGAAGTGCCGGACAAGCGGGGCAATGTCCTTCTCAAAGGTGTCGGCTCAATGCGGTTCAATTATTTAGGCAAGGCTCCCGGTGAAGAAGAGCCAGCCTGGAGGGACGAATGGAACGGCATCCAGATGAGAGGGATGCCCATGGGAATCCGAATCCGGGTGGAATGGATCGATGAGGGAATCTCCCCTCTCGATTGGGTCGTGTGGGTACCTTCAGAGCCATGGAGCGTTGGCAGGAGATCGAGGCTGCCTTTCTTGAGGCCTTTCCTAAAGTAGGCCGGAGGCAGACATCTGTCGGACCCAGGGGCGTTGCGCTGGTGCTGGTCCTGTGGGTGGTGGCGCTCTTGTCCATTGTGGTCATGGAGTTTGCCTTTGCCATGCGCACCGAGACCAACATCGCGCGAAATCATGGTGACAGCATAAAGGCATACTATGTGGCCCGCGGCGGATTTCAATACGGACTGGTGGAAATAATCCGGTGGCTACACGCACAGCAGCAACAGACATTACCGTTTTTGATTACCCGGAAAACCACGATCAGACTAAATTCTCAGGAACCGGAAGATGAAAAAGAAAAGAGTGAATCGCTCTGGAGAACGGACGGAAGGCTATATCAGGTGATGATCGCTGGTGAGAGGTGCCGGATACGGATACAGGATGAAGGCGGAAAGGTCGATATCAATCAGATTCCGGATCGGCAACTGCGAGAAGTTATTGGCTCCATGAGATTGGACTCACGGACTCGGGACACAGTGGTGGATTCCATTCTCGACTGGCGGGACGAAAACCAGTTGCATCATGCAAACGGTGCCGAGGAGCCCTATTACCAGAGCCTCCCTGAGCCGTATTCATGTAAGGATGGGTTTATCGATATTCTGGAGGAACTGCTCCTTGTCAAAGGTGTCACCAGGGAAATCTTTTATGGAGGGCGGATCGGGACCACAATGGCCGCCAGCATAGGGCTAAGGCAACGCATTGAGGGCCCCGGACTGGTGGATGTCTTTACTGTCTATTCTTCGCGCGTCCGAGTGAACATCAACACCGCTCCAAAGGCGGTGCTGGAGGCTATCCCCGGTATAGGACCGCAAAGAGCGGCCTCCATCATTCGGGCCAGGGAAAAAGTGGAATTACGCTCCATCCAGGAGCTCCGGTCCCATCTCGGCCAGGAGGCCGAGGCAGCGGAGGAATTCCTTGGCATCAGCCCCTCCAATTTTTTTACCATCTATGCGGAGGGAGAGGGGGAGACAGGCGTGCGCAGGGCCGTGCGCGCGATTGTGCGTGTGACAGGCGGCAGAACGTCATCCTATAAAATTGTCCAGTGGGATGACGATGCGGAAATTATTCGCTTGCCGGGGTAATAGCCCACAGTATTTAATTGTACGGACCCGCGACCGGCTTTAACTAAAACCTCGATTATAACGAGAGTAAAACTTTTTATAGTGGATATCATTATGGTCGTGCTTCGATCCAGCGTGGGAATAGACTTTCAGGATAACGGATTGGCCATAGTCCATATCCAGCGGACACTCAAGGGGTGCGTGGCCCGTCACACTCTATTTCACACGTTTCCGCCCGATGCAGAGGCTGAAAAAATCGAGGAAATGGCGCCTTTGGAGATCCAGAAATTTTTTCGCAGCTGCCGCATCAGCACTGATCAGGTGAGGGTGGGCATCCCCCGCCGGGAGGCAATGGTGCGGTTGATCAGCTTACCTGAGGCGGCCCGGGAAAACCTTGGCCAGGTGATCCAATACGAGATCGACCGCTACCTGCCATTTCGCCAGGATGAGCTATGCTTCGATCATCATTATATGGGGCCTGGACCCCGCCCAAAGACCATTCGAGTCATGCTGGTGGCGGCGCGAAAGGATAAAGTGGAGCGGTACCTGGAGATTCTCCAGAAGGCCCGTGTCCAGCCCGCCGCTGTTGAGATCAGTTCTACTGCACTGGCCAACTCATTTACTCTCTCCAATGGCAATGAGTGGGAACCCCTGATCCTGGTGGAAATGGGGCATATGGGAATCGAGGTCAATGTGGTTTCAGGCCAAAACCTTATCTTCTCTCGATTCACAGCATATCCAGCCAACGGAATATCCGAGTTCATATGTAAAGAGCTTGACCGGGTCCTGGCTCAACTGGAAGAAGAGATGCAGAGGCCGTTGACGCTGCCCTCCTCCGTGATCTTCAGCGGCAAGGGAGCTTCGGAGGAGCTCATCCAGGAACTGGAGGGCAAAGGTGAATTCAAGTGTGTACTTGCATCTCCCCCCGCAAGGTTCGCGTCATCCGGAGGGCAGGTGGAGAGACCATTTCAACTGGCTGTGGCTGTGGGCCTGGCCCGTGGCGGTGTGTATCGAACACCCATGCACATTGACCTATTGCCCCGATCAACTCGGTTACGGCCGAGACGCCTGGGGAAAGGGCTGACCAGGGCATTGATTATGCTGCTGGTGATTACGGGCCTCCTATGGCAGGGCGGCAGGCTGGTAAAGCAGCGGCTGGAGCTTCAGCGCATTCGCGAGAACATCGAACAGCTCAAACCCACAGCGGAGGTCACCGTCCTGTTGCGGCAAAAAGCGGAAAGAATCAAGCACCAGATAGGGGTACTCACAAACGAGGTCAACCAGAGGCCAAGCACCCTGGTGGTGCTGAGGGAATTGTCCCGTATCATCCCCATCACTGCCTGGTTTAATAAACTTGACTACGAAGGGGAAAAGCTGGTCATATCCGGGTACGCCCAATCAGCGTCGGGGCTCATTTCTGTCATGGAAGCCTCTCCTTTGCTGGAGAAAGTGAAATTTTCCGCTCCCATTAACGTTGACCCCCGTATGGAGCGAGAGCGGTTCCAGATCGAAGCGGAGATGAAACCATGATCGGGAAATTCGCGGGGCTGCACCAGGCGAAAGGCTTGCTGAAGAAGTTTTGGGATCAGCGCGGATTCCGGGAAAGATGCCTGATCGGAGCCGCCATCGGTACGGCAGTGCTCCTGCTTATGAACTATTTTATCCTCGAGCCTTTTCTAAGAGATCAGCAGCGGATACAGAATGAAATTCCGGTCCAGAGACAGGTCCTGGCAAAATATTCCCGAATGGCGTCGGCGCGACAGTATATGGAGAGACGCCTGGAGGAGTTGACCAAAATGCGGGAAGCTCTTCACCAGCGCCTCCTTGAAGGCAAAACCCCGGCCCTCGCAGCCGCGGAGCTTCAGGATACATTGCAAAAAATGGCCAATGAACACAAAGTGGTTTTGCGGGTCATGCGGGTCGTGCAACCCCGCCCGCTGGAGATGTACATGGGTATCCCCATGCTGATCGAGGTGCAAACCCGCATACCCGGGCTGACCGCATTTCTATATAGCATAGAAAATAACAGGAGGTTGCTGCGTGTCAGCAAACTCAACATTCGCGTGATCGATTTGAGAAAACCACTGGACGTTCGGGCCACCCTCATGGTGGAGGGATTCTCGCTGGCCCCTCGGGAAAAGGCAGTCTCTACCCCTAAACATCGCCGCCGTCTGCGGAGTTCCTAACATTGATGCGGGTGATCGCTTTTAAAGATTAGAGAGTGGCATAAGGCACCACACGGGTGAGAACCAGAGGATGATCAGTAAGGTTGCCGGAAAAGGACGATGATCAGAAGAAGAGGACTTTTGAATCTATTTCTGCTTGTTCTGGTCTCCTGGGTTGGATTCCAGGCATATTCCTTATTATTTCCGGGTTCCGGGGGGCCAGGAGCACTGTCAGAGGAGCCAAAAAAAATCTCGATGGTTCCGGTTCCACCGCCGCCCCGAATCATGGAGCCTGAAAAGGCATATGAGGATGTGATAGAAAAGAACCTTTTCCGGTCAGAAAGGAAACGGTGGCGGCCTCCAGAAGCCCCGCCTTCACCGTCTACTCCCTCGCCTTTACCACCGCCTCCTCCTCCACCTCCCTCCCCTCCGCCCATAACGCTCCAGGGCATCATTGTGACGGGGGAGCGAAAGGTGGCCCTCCTGAACTGCCACCAGAAGGGAGCACCAAAGCAAATCACTGTGCGCGCCAAGGTGGGGGACGAGGTGGCGGGCACACGCGTCCATGCCATCGAAGAGGGCCGGGTTATCTTGCAATGGAATCAGAAGCCCATTGTGCTGCATGTTCACATGCAAGACGGCCAAAAGAATACAAACAAGCCAATGCCTGAAAACATTCCCCTCCTTTTAACAGAGGAGGAGATGGCAAGAATGCAAATCGAGCTGAAGGCCAAACCGAAGAAGGCCATGCCGCCCTCGTCACAAGCTTCCATCCCCGGCTCTCAGCCGCCGGCGGCTGAGAAGGGGAAGGATAAATTACGCGAAGAGGCCTCAAAACCATCGCCTCCAGCTAAAATGGAGAAACCGAAGGTGCCTGCCAAGCCAACGAAAATACGGCAACCCCCTGCTCGGCCTTCGCATCCCTCGGCCCCCCGACGCCGATTTCCCCATTCCATTTTTGCGCCGAGTAGATGATAGCGTGGCTAATACCAGAAAAATGTGGCCCATTCACGAAAAGAAATAATGAAAAGCCGGAAAGACAGAGGAACCGAAGAAGGAGCCGCGCGCTGTGACCCTTGAGACGAAAAATTGTTTCATTTTTTCGATGCTTCGATATAAGAAGGAGTCAAGCGGTAAACCATGAAACGAGAACAAAACTTTATTGAGAGATTCTGTCCCCAGAAAGGGGCAGTTCTTTTTGTTCTCGGTGCTTTGGTGTTGGTCACGGGGCTTGCTTCATGTACTTACCTGCAAACGCGGAAAGTTGCTCTAGCGCGGGAGAAGCCCATGGTATCCCCGCCTCCTTCGCCCCAACTCCAGTCCAAAACTCGCAGACAACCAGTCATGGTCACCCCCACGCCGACCCCACCCAGTTCAGCACCCGGAGTGCCTCTTGCAGCTGCGGAAGAAGCCCCTGCTCCTGCCCCAAAAAAGGTGACCTTACCTGAAGAAAAGCAGAAAAGACCATCCATGATCCCCGCCGTCGGAAGTGCTGCGACCGAGACAAAAGGCAAAAAAAAGGAAGATGAAGTTCAGTACATCATGCTGAACTTCGAGAACGCCCAACTGCCCGATGTGGTTCGCACCATGATGGAGATTCTGGGATATAATTACATCATCGACCCCCGGGTTGGAGGGGTGGTGAATATTCACACCTCAGGAAAGGTGGCCCGGGGAGACCTTTTCCCCATTCTTGAAACTTTGCTCAAGATTCACAATGCAACCGTGGTCAAGGAGGGAGCTATTTATCATGTGCGTCCCCTGGGACAGGGTCAGGGGATTGTGCCGCCGGTAATTCCTCGTGGCCAGACGCTCCCGGGAGACCGCTTGATCATTCAGGTTATTCCTCTGCATTTCATCCAGGCCGATGAGATGGCCAAGATCATAAAACCCTTTCTTGCTCCCGGGGCACTGTTAATAACCTATGACAAAGAAAATCTCCTGCTGGTAATGGATTTCGCCTCTAATATTCGCAAGTTTCTATCCATGGTAGATCTTTTCGATATAGACATATTCCAGAAAGTCCGCATGAAGATGTATTTTTTAAAGTTTGCCCTCTCCCAGGACTTGGTAAAAGATATGGAAAACATATTTGCGATCTATGAACTTCCGAAGAAGGGCGCCAGAGGGCTTGGAGTCAGATTCATTCCCATCCAAAGGATCAACGCTTTTCTGGCCGTCAGTTCCGTCCCGGGAGCATTGGAACTTGTGGACCGATGGGTGAAGCAACTCGACAGAGTATCCAGTGAAGATATCATTCGGGTCTTCGTGTATCGTTGCCAAAACCAGAAAGCGGAGGATATAACCAAGGTTTTAAAGGATGTTTACGAGGAAAAGGAGAGACCCAAGGCAGAGAAGGCACGGCCCGCTCAAAAACTGCCCTCCAGGCCAGCCGGAGTGAGACCAATAACACAAGTGACACCCGGCATAAGTGCACCTCCAGGCACTCCACCACCCTCTGCGGCTCCTACCGTTTCCCCTGCCCCCGCTAAGCCCTCTGGCAAGGCTCCCGCTCCCCCCAAGGCTCCTGCACCGAGCGCCCCACCTACCGCCGAGGCACCGCCTGCCCCAGAAACCCCCGCAGCTGAAGTAGCACCGGCTGGCAGAACCGAGATCATGGCAGATGTGACTGGAGAGGTAACCTTCCACGAGGACACGGTGACCAACTCTATTATTGTCAGAGCCAGCGAGCGAGACTATCGCACCGTCCTTAAGACCATCCAAAAACTGGATATTTACCCACGACAGGTTCTCATTGAGGTGGTTATAGCCGAGATTTTACTGGACGAGAGCCTGAAGATGGGCTTTGAGTGGCAGCGGATCGGGGGACTGGGTTCAGGCTCGACCCTGGGGACCGTTACGGCAGGCTTCTTGGGAGGGGCCTCCACTGTTACGCCTGGGCTGGAATATTCCGTGGTCAAGACCGGAGAGTTGACGGCCGCTCTCAGAGCCGTTGCCGCTAAAAACATGGTGGACATCCTGTCATCTCCTCATGTCATCGCTTCTGACAACACATCAGCCTCTATTAATATCAGCGATGAAATTCCCATTATCACCGGCCAGGTCACCACCACGGACACAACAGCCGGTTTGGAAGGGCGAAGGATCGTGGACCAGACCATAGAGTACAGAAGCGCAGGGGTCATCCTGACAGTGACCCCCCATATAAACGACATGGGTCTTGTTAAAATGGATATCCAGCAGACGGTAAGCGAGGTCAGCGACAAGACGGTTGCCGGGGTGGATGCTCCGGTCTTTTTCAACAGGACAGCCAAGACCACACTGACTGTAAACGATTCCCAGACCATTGTGATAGGCGGACTGATACGTGAAAAGAAGGATAGAGTGCGATCTGGTGTCCCCTTTCTCTATAAAATACCGGTTTTAGGCTTTTTATTCGGCTTTGATTCCTACCAGATCAACAAAACGGAATTAATGATCCTCATCACTCCCCATGTTATCCGGGGATTCGATGATGTGGATATTGTAACCAGAGAGTTTCAAAATAAGGTCAAAACCATCAAGGAATCCATGAAAGCATATAAATAATGCATCAGATGAAAAGTTTCCTTTAAAATCATTGAAAAATAGCTTGACATTGTCAGATGAAATCTTTATGATGACACCACGATAAAAGATCTAGAGAAGAAAAGTCTATAAAAATTAGATTATGGATTAAAAAAAGCTTGACAAAGCTAGTCTCTGGTTATATAAAAAATCACAATTGCTTCGCAAAGATCTTGACAAGCGGTGCAAAAATAATGTAATGTAGCTTCTAAAGGTGTATTCTGAAGGGAAGCTAAAAAAAATTTCAGAAATCGGTTGGTCTGGACCACAGGGTTCATAAATAAACCGGGGGAGGTGATGGACGCGTAAATCATCCATAGAGAGGATGAGATTAAATTAATGGGAGGGCCTCACTGATTCTTATTCGGGATAATGGCTATCATTTTTTGATGGTATTTTTCAAAAAAGCATACGCAAAGGGGGTGATACTTGAAGGAATTCCGCATTACAACATGTGAAGTACGTGGCTCCAATATTGAGGAATAGAAAGGAGAGAAGAAGATGAGGAAATTTTTAGCCGTTTGCATGGTAGTTGCAGTGGCGGTGTTCTTTACAACCGCTGCCCATGCAACTCTATACTCTGATTTACTGAAAGGAAACATTTACGCAAAGAAGTTGGACTGGGACGGCATTACAACGCTGAATGATCTTAATATAACCCAGTTAACTGCCTGGGCGAGCGCTGACATGATTGAGATCAACTTCGATGTCTGCCCGAAACAAAAAGGTGTTGCTGGTATTGTTCCACGAGTATGGTATGAACTCCCGTACACGGTGGACTGGGGCGGAGTAACATACGCTCCTTCAGGGATGGCGCTTGCAACTAATGTCACAAATGTTTTTGCCTCAGGGTGGGGAATACCACACAAAGTGCTTACAATAGAGGAGGATACCCATCCTGGCCTGTCTGCCGGGGACCAGTCACGGAATGTCATAACCGTGGGTGAGGGAAGCCAACTGATTATTTCGGGCATCCGCGTCATCCGGAACATGTTCCCCTGCCGGCCCAACCACGCTGTGAAAATATCTGTAATGCCAGAAGCCAGTTATTTCACATCGACATCGACAATTGGTAAATATTTAGGCCGCTACAGGGGTTTGATAGGAGGGGTCCCCCTTAGTGGCGATCCAACGAAAGAGGAAGGTGTCTACTGGTGCAACCCTCACTACTATCACCCGAAGGGCGTTATTGCTGCCACATGCACTGACCCCTGTGCCACCTACCTGAAGTTCGGGTTCGTCCTGGGCACGCCCGACTACGTGACAGTGCTGATGGTCGCCTCAGACCTGAGCACTACCTGCAACGACGGTGTGGCTGATACGGTCGAGTTCTATGCATGGGATGACTTCGGGACCTACCTGGGGAAGGCTGATGTGCCGGTCGGCGGTGACTTCCTCCTGAACACCGGCCAGAAGTCGGCCATGGCCATTATGATAGTGGGCCATTCCGCTTATACATGGGCCGGCCAGAACACCTGGGATACTCTGAACCCCGGCGGCATCGGCCAGGTGATCGCCAAGGCGTTTCAGCCATTTGCCCACGGCGTGGCCATAATTCTTGGACCTGCAGGAATGGCCACTTACATGTCTGTGCAAGATCCCTCCATAACCGGCATTGACGCATCAGGGAGCATCGTGCGTGATGACTATTACAACTATAAAGAGCCGTACCTGGGGTATATCCACTAATCCCTATTGACAACTTCAGAAAGCTGGGCGACTTATCTCGCCCAGCTTTTTTTTTTGGGGAGGAGGAGTTGGATTGGTTGCTTAACTGAATTCGTCATCAGAGGCCTATCCATTAAATCCGTTGCAATGCCTTGGATTGAATGTTGGTAAGTTTTGGATTTAATCTGAAGTTTCATGCTATAATTATCATTAAATCAAGATTTTCATCTAACCAGAATGCCTGATAATGAACAGGAGATTTGCTGGCAGCTCTATACCTATCCCGGCTTTTAACTTCACCCTGAAAGAAGCTTAATGTCTGCTCCATATGGTGAGGCAGGGAATAATTTTCATGCCCTGTGGGCCTTGGCGGCGAATCAAATCACAGTTTCAGGTGTTATTGAAATTGGTTGGTTACTTATCCGTGTACACAGGATCATATTTTTTTAAATAACTGGGAGTGAATCGTGACGCTACGAATTAGGAAAAAGCACAAGAAATCCGGGAAGGACACCACAATTTCGGCCGGAGGGGGAGGCGCACCTCGAAGATGGCCCGTAATATTGATGTTGGCAATCCTGTGCATATTACTTTACGGCAATAGTCTGCAAAACGACTTTGCTTTTGACGACAAGCCGCTGATAGTCAAAAACAAGGCCATACGGAGCCTGGGGAACATTCCCGATATCCTGGGCATATCCGATCCCAGAAACTTTATCAGGGGACTTATCGGTGGCGTAAATTATAGGCCCATAAGGGTTGTTTCCTTTACCATCGATTATTTCTTTTCGGGCACCTCTTCCGTTGCTTTTCATGTCTTCAACATCATATATCACCTGCTCACAGCATGGGTGGTTTTTCTTGTGGTCATGCGGTTAATGGACCCTGCTTCAGGGTGGATTGTGCCTTCAGGTGGAGGAAGCAAAATACTGGCCTTTCGGACCGCTATGTTCACGGCAATCCTTTTCGCCGTGCATCCCATCCAGACCAATGCGGTGACCTATATTTCCGGGCGTAGAGACGTGCTTTCAACCCTTTTCTATATGCTGGGACTTCTGTATTTTCTCAAGTTCAGGGAGGCTCAGCTTAAAGAGAACGAAACCGCAAAAGGCAATCGCGTCATGTATTTTGCCCTGGTGTGTGTGTTATTTCTTCTTGCGGTGATGACAAAAGAGATGACTCTGACTCTACCGGCGGTATTTTTTATTGTTGATTTCACGCGGGAGTTCCCCAAACAGAGGGGCGGCAGTGTATGGATGGATATACTCCGGAGCTCTGGCCGGGTGTTCCGCCAGCACAGGGTTTTCTATTATCCTTTTATATTTATCTCGCTATTAACTGGTATGTATTATATATTTTTCAGGGGCGCCTCTAATAAGGTCATCGCAGGTTGGGAATGGTGGGGGGGCAGTGCCCTGAACAATTTCCTAACGGTTGCCACCGTTCTGGTATATTATATAAAGCTTCTGTTCTTCCCCGTTGTACTCAGTGCGGATTACTCATACAACGCATATCCCATTGCAGAATCGCCATGGGAGCCACGAGTGCTTTTTTCTCTTGTTGTGCTGCTCATCCTTGCCATAATGGTTTTGCGGTGGCTACGCCGGACCCGGGTTATGGCTTTCGGCTTGATCTGGTTTTTTGTAACGCTTTTGCCAGTAAGCCAGATCATCCCCCATCACGAGCTATTAGCCGAACACTACCTATATTTGCCCTCCATCGGTTTTTTCATGCTGTTGGGCTGGATTGTCGCCACCAGGATATCCAACGCCTCGAACAATCGGGGGGCACTGTTCTCCAGTTATGCAGTTCTGGTACTTTTGGTCGCGCTGTGGTCCGGACGCACCATAATGCGTAATCCAGATTGGCGCTCCGATAAGGTTTTATGGGCCAAGACAGTACAGACGGTCCCTAATTCCTTTCGTGCCCAATTCAATATGGGGAACCTCCTGCGTCAAGAAGGATCCCTTTACAGGGCCCTTAATTATTTTAACCGGGCATTGAAGATAAGACCGGACGATGCAAGGGCGCTTAATAATATTGGCGCCATTTATGATCGCATGGGCCTGAAGGACCGGGCTTTTGAGCAGTACCGAAAGGCTCTACTGGCGGATCCGGAATATGCGGCGGCGTGCAACAATATCGGTGGATATTATATCCTCCGCGGAGAAATTGATAAGGCCATTTATTATATTTCCAAGTCCACCCGATTGTTGTCAAATTTTGTGGAGGGCCGCTTGAACTTGGCCATTGCTTACGGCAAGAAATATTACACCGAAGAGGCCCTCAAACATTTCGATATAGCTTTAGAGATGGACCCCGAAAATGCAAAAATTTATTACTATCGCGGCCTTTTTTTCGATTCCATCGAGGAGCACGCTCTTGCCAGGCGCGATATGCGCCTGGCCCTCCTCCATGACCCGAACCTCCCCCTGCCCCATCTGAAATTGGGAGAGATGTATGTGGCTGAGGAAAAGATGGACGAGGCTGCCAGGGAGTTCCAAGATGTGGTACGCCTGGAGCCTCGTATCCCTCAGGCACACGTTAATCTGGGTAATATTTATGCCGATAGGGGAGAGGTTGAACGGGCAATTTACCATTTCAGGACTGCTCTGGACATCAACCCTAATCAGGCTGCCGCCCACAAGGGTATGGCCATCATATACCTGACTCGCCTCCAGGATCTGGATGGTGCTGTTTTCCATTTCCGCCGGTCACTGGAGCTGGATCCCATGCAGGAGGGGGCTGACAGCATACGGGAATTCCTGGCGAACCCCGGGCTCACACCCCCGGAAGAGCCAGCTGAAAGGTCTTTGGGCAGCGGCTAGAATAGCTCCAGATTGATGGGAGATTGCCTTGATAGAGGATACGTGCCGAATATCCGTCGTTATTCCACTGTTCAATGAGGAAGAAAGCCTGGTGGAGCTTCATAGGAGGTTGGTGGATGTCCTTACCCCTATGGAAGGAGGATTTGAGATCATCTTTATTGACGATGGCAGCACTGACCGCTCCTTCGAGGTGCTAAGGGGCATCCATCAAAAGTCTCCCCACGTTCGGGTCTTACGGCTGCGCAGAAACTTTGGCAAGGCCGCAGCGCTGTCGGCAGGCTTTCGCAAGGCGAGGGGAGATATAATCCTGACCCTGGACGCTGACCTCCAGGATGTCCCTGAAGAAATTCCTCGCCTGTTGGCCAAGATTGACGAAGGGTATGACCTTGTCTCTGGCTGGAAAGTGCATCGCCAGGACTCCTGGCTTAAAACTGCTCCCTCATGGTTGTTCAATCGGGCCACCAATTTCCTCTCCGGTATCCACCTGCATGATATAAACTGTGGGTTCAAGGCATACCGTAGAGAGGTGATTCAGGAAATCCGCCTTTATGGCGAGCTCCATCGATACATACCCGTCCAGGCCGCGTGGAAAGGCTATCGGGTCGGCGAGGCGGAGGTTGTCCACGCCTTCAGGCGTTACGGCCGCTCCAAGTACGGGCCCCATCGGTTTTACCGGGGTTTTTTTGACCTGCTGACAGTTCTTTTCTTGACCCGGTATTTCCGTCGCCCTCTACATTTCTTCGGCATGCTGGGATCGATCTTCCTGACCGGGGGGTTGGCAATCAACCTATATATCACCTATCTACGGTTCAGACATGGCCACATCATGGAACGCTATCCACTCCTTTTTCTCGGCGTCCTGCTCATGGTGGTGGGGATCCAGTTGGTTACCACCGGCTTTCTAGGTGAGATGATCACCTCCATGCACAATGAGTCCGACGATATAATCCGGGAGCGACTTGAATGAACAACAAAAATGAGTGGACGGTAAGCGGGCCACGCCACCGGGCTTATCATTCAGAGCCGGAGCGAAAATCTCCTGCTACCGGTAGGATGGAACTGCCTTTGCGGTTTTCCTTCGTCAAAAAAAAGCTGTCCAGCTTGGCAATAACTTCCTCCAGCTCTATTGCTTGCATGCAAAGGTTGCGGCCTTGACAGGCTGCTATCTTTGCATCGAAAACATTAAGACACGGACTGCAGTAAACACGGGCATAAAAGACAGCATTGTTATTGCCAACGGGGCCGTAAAGCATGGGCGTTTCCGGACCGAAGAAAGACACGGAGGGCACGCCCAGCACGGCTGCCAGATGAAGAGGACCGCTGTCGTTGGTGATCAACAAGTCTGATTGCTCCAGTAAGGCCACAAGGCTGTCGAAATCCAGATCCCCCGCCAAATTAAGAGCTTTATTCCCACTTCGGCAGATGGAGATCACATGCTCCACATATGGCCTCTCTCCAGGCGATCCGATCAAGATGGGCCGCACCCTCCGACGTTCGATGAGGTAATCCACCAGCGCTGCAAAACGCTCGGCAGGCCACCTGCGCTCAAAACAGAGTTCGGAGGCATTGACGTTGATCACCACAAGCGGACTCGGGCCATCCAGGCCTCGCTTCTGCAGCATGGCCTGAACACGTTCAATAGCACCGGGGATTTGCTTAAGCCCCGGTATGAGAATATCAGAAGGTGCGTTGATGCCTGCGGATTTGCCCAGGGCTAAAAAGACCTCTGTGATATGGCGGTAGTGATTGAAATAGGTAGGATGGGTAAGCAGATTGCTCCGCCACACGTTGAGCTTGTAAAAGCCCACCCTTATTGGCGCTCCCGTCATGTAACTGAACATCATGGAGAACCGGGCGAAGAACTCCAGGTCGAAAACCATGTCGATGTGCCGCCGCCGAAGAGTAATCAGGCTCACCACAACATCCCAGCAGAAACGCAGAAAGCTGTCTGTCCGAAGCACCATCCACTCGTCCACCCCTTTCATCCGATTAAGTACGGGCTCGTTGGATGCAAAAGAAATATAATATATTCGAGCGTCCAGATAGTGCCTGCGAACCGCCTCCAATAAAGGTGTGGAGAGGATAAGGCTCCCCATGCCGAAGAATTTCATGAACAATATATTTCTCACCTCGCATGGGATGCGCTTTTTTGCGAACAGGCGTCTGGCCTGATGAAAAATGTTCAAAATTATGCAGGCAAAAGTGCCCAAAATCAGGTCAATGCGGATCATATTGCGGACATGCAAAATTATTGCTCCTCTGATTATATATTTTTGCCAATTTTCATAGGTGGAATATCCTAAGTGTTACCTTGCCCCGAATCTCCGTTCTGCGGGTTTCTCTAGAAGACTCACCAACGTTATCTTTATAAAAAGTATAGGTTTATTATTAAATCAGACAAAAGGGGGAAACGTCTATTGATTTGTCCATATAAGAAAGGATAACACTTTCTTCTGTGAATTGAATGTAGACATCAATAGTGTTTTGGTCATATTTTTCAGGGCATATGATAACTTTCTGAATTTCCGTAAACGGAATAAAAGGTACTTTTCCCCTTCGAACCAGCAAGGCTCCTTTTCCGCTTTTTACAGCATCCTTGAAGACGTCTCTTAATGTAATCTGCCAGCCCTTCTTCTTAGAACTTCCGTGCCGGATGAATACATCCTCTCCTTCTATAACAGCATAATATGCGCTCCACTTTTCTATTTTTCTGCCTGACTTCTTGACTAATTTTTCAAGTTCATCTATATGGACTTCCTCTTCTCCAGCTTCATAGAGTAACTTTGTGATAAAGTTCGTTTTGTGAAGAAGGAAATTAAGCTCGTTAATTAGACCATCCACGATTGTTTTCTGGATAGAGGTTACCGATTGATGTGAGCCTTGTGAAACTATTCTATATTTGTTGAGCTTAAAAAGATTGATTAAATAATATTCAATATATCTCCTCACAATAATATCATTCATGTCTGACAAAGTGGCCGGTCTTCCGTCATTAATTATTAATATTTTATCCCAGTTCTTTATCTTATCTTCAGGAGCGCTTATATGATTTTTTGTTCTTGTATAGATACATTTTGCCTCTCCAATGTATACCTTCTTTTTTTCAAATAATATGTAAATACTCGGGAACTCTAACTTATTCCACTCCTCGTTGTTTATTTTTTCTAGCTGCCTGAGTGACCTTCCAAGCTCCCATGCCATCAACCTCGCTGTAGTTTTTGACCTTATGATTCCGTTTGCGTTCTTTGGTTCCTGAATATAGCCCAGAGGTTTTTCACCCATTAGCTATCTTGTCCTTCCTGAGAGTTACGATTGTCTCTCGCAATCTGTAACTTCTTACCTGACCTGACCTCCTGTTTCGCGCCCGTTCGATTTTTTCGATTTCTAGACCAAGTTCACGACCTATTCTTGCAATAATTAAATCTGTCGGGACATAGACATCTGCTATCAAGCTGTCTCCAATGACAAGAATGAACCTCCCCCCTGGATTCAGTGAGGCTACAACATTCTTCATTACCTTATATAGATCGTCAAAATATTTTGCCACTATAAGAGGCATATCTGTTCGGCGATATTTGCCTCGTCTTTCGATGTTTTGTTTTATGTTGAGGACAATATCATCAAGCCATTCGTTGGTATACCGTGAATTCGAATCGGAAAAATTCCTAATCAACCCTTTTGAAACATTATCGCAAACTACCATTTCATCTTTAATTTTCTTGGCATCCTTCTGGCTTCTTATGAATTCAAGCCACCCCATTTCTATCTTGTAGTTCATAACATAGTCCAAACCATTCATGTATGGCGGAGATGTTATTGCGAGGTCAAAGTAATTTGGGTGATTATAAGTCATTGCATTTGCGCATACAACTTGGCTCTCAACAAAAATCTTATCCGCAAAATGTTTCTGGATTATGTTAAGGTCATTGGCTATAGTGCGAACATTATTCTCAAAGAGCAGCAATGGAGCATTGTCAAGAACTTGTTTACTTTTACTGTATCCCAAGCAAGGAGTTCTCTTTAGGTTGCTGCATTCAATCAAAATAGATGAAAATGCAATCTTTAAAAGATCTTTGACCTTTTGATCTGTTTTGTTTTTCAGTCTTATAAAATCAAGTCCCCCATAAATTTTTTCAATCTTCTTTAAGACACCTTGTTTAAATTGATTTTTTGACTTAAGGAATACAGGAGGTGCCTTGGAGATGTCTTTAGGCATCGATTCATACATTTCAATGAGCGCATTCGGGGAGACATCCCATGAATTTACTTTTGCATTTGCAATGAAACCAAGAAGAGGATTGAGTTCTGTTCCAAGTGAGGGATACCCTGAAAATTTAGACTGAACTAGAACTGTCCCACACCCGGCAAATGGATCGAGAATACGTAAATAGTTGTATTCTTTGCGATATTTGTCTATAATTGATTGGACAAACTCAGCAGAGAAACCCTGAATGTAAGCAGACCATCGATGGACGTGCTCTGAGAAATTTGGTGTAAACTGTATAGGCTGTTTTTTTTCAACAATTTCAATGCCCAGTTCATTTAAATATTGAATAGAGTCGTCATCACAACAACCACCCACTTTTGGTGAGTTCAGAATGTTCCTCTTCCTGGCATCGAACTCTTCCATTGCCTTAAATCCTGTCCTGGCAAACGCATCTTAGGATAGGCTTACAGAATAATATAGTCCTGGATACTTTTGAATGGCAAATCAAAATAATAGAACGACGAATACTTTTCCATAATGACATACAACACCATGGTTGTCAATTTCTTTATTTAGGTTCAGAATCATATATAAGGTTGAATTTGTTAAATATTTAATTCCCATTTTTTCCGCGCAGCCGAAAACCCAGCTCAAGCGCCAACAGAAGGCCAATTTGTTCGGTGTGATCCCGGCGCCCTGACAGGTGCTCATCAAGGAAGAGCTCAAGCCCAGCAGAATCGAAAACATCCCGCCGACGTGTTCGCTCGTCCAGCAAAATATCCAGCACCCACTGACGCAGTGGCCCCCTGAGCCACTGGCTGAATCGGGTATAAGGCCTCTCGGGGGATGGGGCAAACCGGGCAACTCTAGACAAGCGCCTGCGCATCTCGAATACTGTTTTTGCCATCCGGTATCGAACATTGCCAGCGTCCAGCGGAACGCCCAGTTCGTTCCACGGGTAACGGGCCAGAAGCGGCGCGGCGCGAGCAACGAGCAAGCGGTGCACTGGCGACCATCGCCGACGCATGGAGGGGGGTGCCCTGCCCAGCGCCTCCATCAGCGCGTAATCCATGAAGGGTGTTCGACATTCAACATAATTGCGCTTCAGAACGAGGCCACAGACTGAGAACTTTCGGAAGCGCTCGTGCAGGTAAAATGCATCCAGCCGATCGCCATCGGACATCTTTCCCAGGCTTTCCACCGTCTCCTCCAGGGCCAGCCGCGCGCGTGGTGCGAGCTCTCTTGCCAGATCTTTACCAATGGGGGCCGGATTCGCCTCCAGCCTGAATCCCTTGTGGAACAGTTTGAAAAGGCCAGGCAGGAGTTGCGGGCCCCCTCGGAGAGCATCGCCCCTGTGGTAGTATCCGCGGCTGAACTCTCCGCCGTTCCCCACCAGGAGAATGTCCACGTGACGGGCGATTTCTTCAAACACCGAAATCCCGCTGGAGTGGACAAGGTTCAGCATGCCATCTGTCATCCATGCCAGTGCATCCGCCCATCGGCGCAGGAAATCTGGCTCCAGCTCCAGTGTGTGATGAGATGTTCCGGCCTCGCTGGCCAGCTTCTTCGCAATGACGACGTCCGTGCATCCGGTAATGCCGTACGTGAATGAATGGATGTCGGATGACTGATGAGCTGTCCCGGCCAGGTTCACCCGGGTGTCCATGCCTGCAGATAATAGGAGGCCAACCCGGCATCCACCTGAAAGGCACCTGGCCATAGAGAGCCGGAAAGCGGCCTCTATCTCTCTGCGCGACGCGTCCTCCGTCACCTCGTCCTCTGAGAATAGCTCGGTCTCTCGCCAATACTGTGCAATGCGCTCTCGTCCCCCGCTGAATACGAGAACAGAGCCGGGCGAAAGAAGACGCACACCGCGCATAAGGGTACTATTCCCAACCGGAGAGCCGAATGCCAGGAAAGCGGCCAGGCCGTCGGGGTCCATATCGTGCTCCAGGCCACCGGAGGCTAAAATTCCCTGAACCTGAGGAGCAAACACCAATCTTTCGCCCAGCCGCGTCCAGTAAATCGGCCGCGTTCCGAACCGGTCAGACACCAGCGCCAGCTCCTGATTCCTATCATCCCAAAGAGCAATGTGGAAGGACCCTTCCAGGGGACGAGCGGTCAGTACGGGGTTGCCCTCGCAATACTGCCAGTGGAGGAGAACTTCTTCCATACTCTCCCCGTGGGTCAAGGCGCGATCTTCCCGGAACAGTTCCCCCTCCAGCCAGATGATCGGGCCCTGGCCCATGGGACTTTGTGTCGATTCCGATAAAGCGGATTTCAAGCCTACTTTTCCCAGAGCCACGCCGCCTTGTGGGTGAACCCACCGCTGGCATTTATGCGTGGAACGGGTGCGCAGTGCCAACTCCATCCGATCCATAGCACTCATCAACGCATTCCGATCCGCGGAAGGATCTACAATTCCAAAAATGCCAGGCATTTTTCTTTCTTCAGGCTATCTTACAGGATCGCATCGAAATCCCGCGCTTCACCAGTGTAACCTCGGCGATTGACGCGCGAAGCCAGCGCACTAATGCGGTATATTGCCCGCTGATAATCCGGCGATTCCATCACGGGGTTCTCATGATAAACAAGGCCGTTTATGGGATCTGGACGAGGGTTTTTGATCAGCCCGTCAGCCAGGTACTTCTCTATTTGCCTGTGAAAAGGTGAGCCCATGGTTATGGCGAACTTGGACAGCCATAGTTTGTGAATGAAGTCTTCATGCGCCTCAAGAAATCGCAGGGTCTCCTTCAGGTCAGCAATGGACTCACCTGGAAAACCATAGAGAATCGAAACGCGGACGTTAAGACCCGCTGCATGGGCATTCCTGATCAAGGCTGCGTTGCGCTCCACGGTGGTCCCTTTTCGCATGAGGTTAAGGACGCGCTGGCTTCCGCTTTCCAGCCCGGGAGCAATGGCCCGCATCCCGGCTTTATAGGAAAGTCGAAGGACTTCGGGCGCCATACCCTTCACCGATTGCAGCGCCCCGATCCAAATAATTCCCAAATTCTCCCTGACCATGGCCTCCAGCAAGGTAACCCAGCTATCCATGTCGGCGTTGACTTCCTCATCCAGGAAAATGAACCGTCGTATCCCGTAGTGATCCCGCTGGTGTATGAGTTCTGCCATCACATGTTCAGGTGAGCGTTTGCGGAAGCGGAAGGCACAGGTTACAGCCGATGGATCGGAGCAAAAAACACAGTGTCCCCAGGAGCATCCTCGTGTGGCCAGGATGGGCAAAACTCCGTCGCTGTATCGATCCATATGGAAGGCACTGAAATCAGGGAAGGGCAGTTCATCCAGGTTTTCTACAACCCCGGGCGGACCGGTATCGCGGACCCCAAGCTCATCCATATAATAAATTCCAGGCACTGAATTCAAGGGCGCATTGGATTCCAGTATCCGAATCAGAGGCACCAGGTATTGCTCCGCTTCAAATGAGCATAGACCCCGGAAGGCCCTTGTGGAAGCCCATGAGCGGGCCACTTCGGGAACCCCGAACTGAGGCCCCCCAACCACCACCGGAATGCCCCATCCTTTGCCAATATATCGGCCAAAGGCGTTACACTCCCTGAATCTCCCTGCAACGGAAATGAGTACCAGATCAAATGGGCTTTCAGAATGCCATCGACCCGCAAGATCCAATGCAGCCTTTATCGCACGATCCGCCCTGAACGCGTTACTCGCCTCTTTCATCCGCTTCAGTTGTCGCTTGAAAGGTTGTATCCATGAGGAGTGGGAGGCATACGTGCGTGCCCGGGCCATAAAGGAGCCCAGAACCGTCTCCCGCCTCTGTCCGCGGTGCAAGGTTCGGACACCATGACTGGTCAGATCCAGCAGCTTCACCTCCTGCCCGGCACCCTGAAGGACGGCCATCAGGTAAGCCGGCCCCAGGGCAGGATACCGAACATTGCTCTGGAAATTGACCACTAAAATTCTCATGCTTTACCCGGGTCTGGCGACAAGTATCGGGCCGGCCATACAGTGGGTTGGAAGTTGACCGCCCGCATTTTCATGCTTTATTCAGCAAGGCGCTCCTCAGAAGGCCCATAAGTTCGCTGTAAAGCCCTGACTCCCAAACCCGCAAGGCACAGTAATAAAAGGTGCCCCCGAGGATTATAGAGGTCGCAGCCAGAGATAGTCCCGAAACGCCCAGGTACAGTCCTCCGATATAGCGGTATGCCAGCAATAGCGCCAACATTGCAGCACTGAGCCAGGTCGAAGGGAGAAGGGCCCGGGCGATGTGTTCCATTGGGAAAACCAGCAGCCGGCAGAGGGTAAACTGGGCGACCAAGAATGCCGTGACCGACGACAAACTGATGCCCACTGCCACGCCAGCAATGCCATACGGTATTCCCGCTGCCACTCCCACCACAGTCAAGGCCAGGGCCGCAAGGGTGACTTTTAGGGCAACATCGGGCCTTCCGAATGCCTTGAAAACGCTATTGACTGGCGCCCCGATAGATTTGGCAAGCCCGGCAGCAACCATGATCTGAAGAGGAAGAACGGCAGGCTCCCAATGATCACCAAAGATTCCCGTCACCAACTCAGGCGCCAGCGCCATAAGTCCCACCAACAAGGGCATGACAATGAGGGATAGGTGTTTTAGGGTGGTCAGGTAGCCTCGGACCATCCGGTGCGGGTCATCCTGAACCCGACAAAACGCCGGATATACTGCGGTCATGACAGCTATAGAAATTTTTTGCAGGGGCATTGTTACGATTCGATAGGCCATACCGTATAAACCCAGTGCTGTGGAGCCCAGAAATCGTCCCACAAGGGCATAGTCAACGTTGGTATAAAGGTAAGCCAACATGTTTTCCCCCATGACATTGGCGCCGAACCCCATGAGTTCCCGGAAATGTTGCCGGGATAAACGGAACCCCGGCCACCAGGAATAAGAAATCCAGTATAGACAAGTGGCTATGGCACGCTGAAGCACCTTTCCAACCACAATGCTCCAGACGCCCGCCCCTGCAAGGGCAAGTCCCACGGAGGAAACCCCGAACCCGATAGCTGCCCCCACGTCGCACCAGGCCAGGTGCTGAAATCGCATTTCCCGCTCCAGCAAAGTACGATGGACGATCCCCAGGGAGCCCACAATGAAGTTCAGGGAAAGTATGGGAAGCACGGCTTCCAGTGCAGGCGTCCGGAAAAAAGAGGCCAGCATCGGAGCCAACAGAACGAATATAACCAGAAGACAGGCACCCATGAGAGTGGCTGACCAGAAGGTGGAGTCAAGGTGTCCCGAGGTAGGATCCTTGCGCTGAATCAGCGCCGCGCCGAGCCCCAGTTCATTGATGGTAAAGGCGAGGGTGACAAAAATCATCGACATGGTGACCACGCCGAAATCTTCAGGCACCAGCAGGCGGGCCAGCATGGCTGTGGCAATAAAATCGAGGATTGATTGACATCCATTGGATATGTTCTTCCAGAGGATACCCCAGGCCGTTCGCACTCTCAGGCCCGTCAGCAGCTCCCCATTATTGTCCATCAATCCCAATGCAATCGATCCCCTTGGCAACTATACACGGAACAGAAGACGGAACCTTGAATAATTGAAAGCCAATGGTGAATAAAAACACCAAAATATCGGGTGCATCAACCAAAATAAGATTTAAAATTATTGTATTCAACCTCCCCGCTCTTGTAAAGGCTAATATCGTGGATGTTATAGGGTTCATCATGGTCCGCGTGGCATATTTTCGCCTGTGGGAAGGGGTGGGGCCATCAGGGCAGTGGCGGCCGGGATGCGGTAGACATAAATGGAATACCCCACACGGGCTGTGGGCTCCCTTTCTCTGAGCCACTGAAATCGCCGTTTGTTCTCGTGATGAAGGTTATAAAGTTCATTAACCCGAACGGCGTAATTCCCCGGCACAGGGTAGAACGCCTGGTAGGGCGTGATGGGTTTTCCAGCCAGGCCATAATAGGATGGATCCACGTTTCCCCGGAGATCGAGGTAGAGGTCTGAGATACGCTCACGATGCAGATATTTTTTAAGCAGTTCCAAATCCTGGCCCCAGTCAATGTTGGAGTCCAGCAGATAGCGGGGTCCGTTTTTAGGGCCGCCTATCAAGCCGTTGAAATACGCCAAGTAATGGGGATGAATGCGCACGGCTGAGGCCACGTGCCACACCAACAGCACGACCACGAGCAAGGGCCACCACCATCTACGGGGAATCCGCACAACCAGCCTGCTGCACCAGATGAATAAGAAGGGATATATGGGAAGGATGTGCCGGTGCCCGATGTTCATGGGGCTTGTAAGCGCCGCTGCATAAAAGACAATGGGCGGAGCCAAAAGGAATATGCGATCACTCCACATCAGAGAGGGGGCTTTGCGAAAAGGAAACACACTTAGAAGTATTAGCAAAAGAAAAGGAATTGGCGTCTTGATAAGTACGGACACAATGAAGTAATACCACCAGCCCTTTCTTGAGTATTGCCCCATAAGGTAAGCGTCATGGCCCTGTCTAAAGTGTCGAAGAAGGTATGAGATCCCCTTGATGTATGAAGGCGCTGGGATGGGCACATTGACGGCCGCCCGGAAGCATAATTTCTTCCACGCAGGCTGACCGGGGGCTGAAGCCGCCGCTTCCAGTTTGCTGATCATTTCCGGGTCGGTGGCAAGAGGTTCCCACTCCATCCCGTAAAAGAGAAAAATTACCGCCCCCGCAGTTATGAGGACACCCATCCAGCGGACACAATCGCCAATGATCCCTCTCCACCTCTTTTGCGCCTTTGCAACAATTCTTTTTTCCAAGGCTCTGCCCAGGATTATCAACACAAGGGTCAGAGGGATCAGCATCAGGCCGCTGAATTTCGTTGTCGCGGCCAGACCAACTATCAAGCCTGTAAATATCAGTAGGCCCGCTGAGGGTGCCCGATGGAGCCTCCACAATCCATAAATGGCCGCTGTGATGAAGAGGCTGATGCCGAGGTCCATGGTGGCTAGGCGCGAGTGGGCCAGGATATTGGGTTCAAAGGCATACAATGCCAGGGCAAAAATCCCCGCCCATGCGCCATACAGAGCGGCAGACCATCGGCATATAACCATCCCCAGCGCCACGGAAAGGATCACCGTGGGTAATCGCGTTAGAAAAACAATTAAATCCAGGTTGCGACGATGGGCATCGAAAAATCGCCGGGCGAAATGCCAGGCATTTTTCTCTCGCCAGCTTGAGTCCGCCATGGGCAGATACAATCCCTGGCGCCAGGCCAGAAGGGGCATGGCAGCAAGAAGCTTCATCAGGGGAGGCTCATCCAGATTTAGCCGGAAATCATTGGTGCGCAAGTAAGAAAGGCCGGCTGGGATGTGGACATATTCGTCCTCAGTGAGCGATTTCTGGCGCATACTCATAATACATTGCGCCACCAACGCAAGTAAAAGAACAATTGCTATTGCATGATGGTAACGCTTCACGGCGCCTCCATCCTGCACGGATACCAATACAATTGGTCATCCGCGAGAGAGCGCACTAATCGATAACACTTTTTGTCGGGATGCACCCGGCGGAGAAGCATATTGTGTTTTCCAAGATCGCGGGCGAACAGAATATCATCGTCCAGCCGGGGTGAGTTCCAGAACATCCCGCTCCAACCTCGAAAGCCCGGGTCCACGAAAATTAATGCATTGTGAAGATCGCGCTGCTGGACTTGGCGGGCGATGCGGGGATTGACGAACCGGGCATACCGCTCCATCCACAGCGGTACTCGGTAAGAAAGGGCGAACACCACCGATCCGGCCAAGAGGAAAATCACAAAGCGTCGGACACTCACAACGTCCACTCTGAAGCCAAGGCCGCGAACGAAGGCGGGGGTGCTCCGGATGCCTCGCGACGTCAGCAAGCAGAGGCACGGGATAAGCTCGAAGAAGTACCTCGGCCCCAGGTGGAGGTCCTGCCCGAAGTAAAAAAAATACAGGGCCATGACCGAAAGGACCGGCGAGAGGAAAAAAGCATCCCACGAGTTGCGCCTGCGAGCCGCGGCCGCAATAAAAACAAAGCATAGAGAGGGTATAGGCCACTGGAAGAGGAATTCATTGAGCCCCCAAAGGTTGCTGGCGGTGTTCATCAGGCCTCTCCATGGGGTGTGCACCACTCCCCAGGAGCGAGGCCCGAAGCCCATGGACTGGGCGGATCCGAATCGGGCCTGATAGCCGAAGGTCAGTGCGCTGCCCGTGAGTGTGGCATTGTAAAGCAAGAGCAGGACCGTGAAGGCCGCAAATCCCATAACGCCGGCCACTGCAACGCCCATGGTGCGCCTGGGCTCACGCACTATCCTGACCATAATCCATAGCGCCGTGGGCAGGCCAATCCCCAGGGCGGTCAGTGGCCGAATGATAAACATCATGCCCAGGGACAGCCCGGCTGCTAGCCCGGCCAGTGGAGATAATGTGCGGATGCATCGGGCCGCGCTCCACAAGAACAGGGTTGCGAACAGCAGGGCCGTGGGATGAGCCATGAAGCTGGCCGACATGAACCACAGAAAAGGAGACAAGCTCGCCAGTAGCACACCAAATCGGGCTGTTTTTTCACCGTATGTTTCCCTACCCAACCAGTAGATCAAAATGGCCGAGATGGAGCCCGCTAATGGATTAATCAGCCATGGGGCCCCGATCCACTGCCCCAGAGTCAGCATTATGGGATGACCCGGTGAGTAGACCGAGTACCAGCGTCCCTCATCCATAATGTGTTCAAGGGCAAAAAACTCCACATGCGGCGGCGGATAAAGAGAGAAATCACCCCCGGCAAATATCCTTGACTGAAAAACCATGGAGATTTCATCGCCGATGGAAGGCATGTGGCGGAAAAGAAACCATGCAAAAAGGTTGGTTATGGCCAGTACACAAAGGAAAATGGGAAACGGTCTTCCCGCAATCCGCATCAAGCCTCGCCACAGATTGTCCAGGACTTCCGCCTGTGTCCTGTAAATTAGCAGAAAAAGAACCACGGCAGCCAGCAGTACCCCTGTGACCCAGAAGCCGTGGATCAGTAAGTTCCGAAAAGAAATGGCAAAGAACCGTGGTGTAGGAGGGGGGAGGTTAAGGCCGAATTTAGGAAAACGAATATTACTGAACAGGAAAAACCCCAATAGCAGAAAGAAAAGAACAACATATCGCCCCTCATTGTTCCGGATTGTGTGGATGAGATGGAGAAATCCGCACCGGTTCAAAAGGAAAACCCACAAAATGACCAATATGATCAATGTCGCAAAGGCAAAAAAGCGAAGAGAAAGGGAGAGGCGAAAAAAGACGCCCTCGAATCCGAAGCCCCCCACACCCTGCTGATAGCGGATCAGAGCAACAGCGGCAGCCAGAAGAAAGCTTAAAAAGCTGGCTGCGAGAACATCCCAGTCCCATCCTGACGATCTGCTTTTACCAAGGCACCATGGATTCATGGATAACAATATTGCTTTTTCCCCGATATGATTTGCAAATATCGGGAATGAGCATAAGATTCATCTAAAGTAATAAAGAGATTCTTTTGAGTAAGCGAAACCTGTATAACATTATCCAGGATGAGCGTCAATATGTGGAGGCGTTTCGGGCACGCTTCTCCATGATGTTCAGAATGCGCATCCTATATTTATTTTGGCATGAGCAGATTCGGTAAGAACAAGCTGAACTGGGGCCAGTAGGTTACAATGGCGATCTCAATGAACCCCAGGATTACAAAAGGAAACGCCCCGCGGGTGACCTCCGAAAGAGGCGCTCGGGCCACGCCTGAAAGGACGTACAGGTTCAATCCCACAGGCGGGGTGATGAGGGCCACCTCCATGTTGACAGTCATGATAATGCCGAAATGGACCGGATCGATTCCCAGATGGTGCAACACGGGCAGAATGATGGGAAGCGTAATCAACATGATGGAGACCACCTCCAGGAACATGCCTAGTATGAGCAGGAGGATGTTGATGAAGATCAGAAAATATATGGCGGACAGGTTCATCTCCCTGGCAAAATCCACTAGCCGCGCCGGTATTCCCGCCTCCGTGATCCAGTTGCCAAACACAATCGCGGTGGAAATGATAAACATAATCATCCCTGCGGACTTCATGGCCTCTCCCGTGACTGAGAGGACTTCCCGCAGTTTCACCTCGCGGTAAATGAATAGGCTGATGACGATGGCAGCCACCGCGGCCAGAGATGCCGCCTCGGTTACAGTAAAAATACCCGTATATATGCCGCCCAGCACGATGAATGGCATGCAGAGGGCGGGGATTGCCTTTACGGTGGCCTCCAGGGTTTCTTTTGCCGTTGCCCTCTCGCCACCCCGAAAACCTTTTTTCCGAGAGTACCAGTAAATCCATATTATGTAGAGTGTTGCCTCCAGGATACCCGGGAATACACCGGCCAGAAAAAGCCGCGGGATCGACTCCTCGGTGATGATTCCGTATAGAATCAGGGCGATGCTGGGGGGAATCATGATTCCCATCGTTCCCGATGCGGCCACCACTCCGGTGGCAAAGCTGCGGGTATAACCCCGCCCCATCATGGCCGGGATTATGATGACCCCCATGGCCAGGGCCGTGGCCACACTGGAGCCGCAGATTGCCGCGAAAATCATGCAAGAAATAACGCACACTATGGCCAGACCGCCCCAGAAATGTCGGACGTAGCAGTTCGCCGCGTTGATGAGATGTCTGGATGTTCCACCTCGCACCATAAACTGAGCCGCAATAACGAAAAAAGGAATTGCCATCAAGGGGAATGAATATAGTGAGTTGTACATCACCTCTGCGACCATCAGGAGCGGCGTGGGAGAGAACATGGCGATCATGGCCAGAGCTGTGATCCCCAGAACAAAAGCAATTGGAAGCCCCGAGCAGAGTAGAAGGCCGAAGACAGCGAAAAGTGCTAAGATCATGAGGAATCTCTTTGTTTTGGAGGATTTTCCTGATTGTCTTGTTGCTTTTACGAGGGACGCTTCATCTCGTGGGTCTCCAGCAGGTCCGAAGGGTCAAACCGGAAGAGAAGCCGGTAAAACCTCTTGATATATCGACCCAAAATCAACGTAGCCCCCACGGGAACGGAAAGATAGGCCCCCCATAGGGGATAGCGCATTGAGGTCAGGGACCGCTCGTCGGTAACGTAAGCCAAGTGCACGATCTGGAAGCCCCAGTAGCAGATCAGAGCGCAGAAGGCCAGAGCGAGGAGGGCTGTGAAAGCTTCAACCACCCGGCGGGCCTTTGGCGGGAAGCGCTCCACGACGAACGAGGCCCCCACGTGGCCTCGCTCCTCCGCCAGAGTGCTGGAGATGATGAAGACCGACCATATGATCATGTACATTACGGTCTCCTCCACCCATTCGGGGGAAAAATTGAAACCGTAGCGCATGATCACACTGTAAAAAGTAAAAATGGTGGCAAGAAAGGCCAGCAAGCCGACAAGGAACTTCTCCATCCAGTTCCATGCTCTCAAGAACTTTTCCACCGCCTGCACCCTCCTTCCTCTTCAAGAAAAAAGGGGAGTACAGGGGGAGAAGGTAATCTCCTCCCCCTCCGGTCTCACCCACATTCTGTATGGTGGGCACAGCCCACCCTACGCCTCTGTTATTTACATGCCAAGCATCTTTTTGGCCATGTCAACAAACTCGGGGTTCATCCCGATTTTCTTGACAAAGGGCTCCTGGACGGGCATGATATGCTGGCGCCACTTGACCAGCAGTTCGTCGCTGGGACGGAAAATCTCCACGCCCTTTTTCTCAAGGATCAGCTCCGCCTCAGCCTGCATCTTCCGGGCCATCTCGCGCTCCTTCGGGACGTGCTCGTTCCACGCATCCACCATGATCTTCTGGAGATCCTCGGGGAGGGTGTCCCAGAACTTCAGGCTCACCATGGGCAGATAGTGCAGTATGGACTCCCGGTACTTTACGGAGTATTTCAACCCAGCCTCATCCAGCTTGGCGCCTTCAGCACTTTTGAAGGATGTTATCAGCCCGTCGCATGTTCCCTGTACCATGGCCATGGGAACATCTGCCCAGGAGATCATCACAGGGCTGGCACCGAAGGCCTTGATGCGCTCTGCGTTGACAGAAGAGCCGAAGTAGCGAATCTTCAATCCCTTGAAGTCCTCCAGCTTGGTGACCTTCTTATTGATAAAATGCATGTGGATGTAACCTAGCTCATACCAGCGCCCCAGGACCTTGACACGTATCTTCTTTGCCAGGGATGCAGCGATGGCCTTGCCCATCTCGCCGTCCACCAGCTTTTCGGTGACCTCGGGGGGCTGTCCAAAAAACATGGGCAGGGACGTGATGGATGCATTGGGATCGTAGCTCTCCAGTTGCCAGATACCGGGCACGCCCATCTCAAGGGTCCCTAGGCCCAGTGCCTTGGGGACATGAGTATCCTTATATAGCTGGGCGCTGTGATAAAGCGTGGGTTCCAGTCGACCGTTTGATCTTTTCTTGATCATATCAATAAAGATCAACAGCCCCTGGCCCCTTGGGTGGTTCATGACGGTATCTATGGAAATCTTAAACTTATAAACCTTTTGTGCCAGCACCGGCTGAATCGAAAACACAACCAGCACTATGGCGGCCAAAAACGCTTTCCATGTCAGTCTCATGAGTGTTCCTCCTTTCATCGGCTATTCCATCTGAAAAATTGAGTGACTGAGAACCATCACCCCCTTACAAAATGTGATATGGAGCCATTTTAAGCAACTTATCATCAAGTTAGGCC
>CAZTAS010000012.1:6929-47160 GCA_964611635.1 uncultured Thermodesulfobacteriota bacterium | reverse complement strand
GGATTTTGCATTTGAAAACCAATAAATAATGATAAAGCATTACCCATCACTATAGATCTTGTGGGGCGGGCTTTCCAGCCTGCCCTAAGTATGCAAAGTGAGCAAGCTATTGTATGGCAGGCTGGAAAGCCCGCCCCACATTATAGGTTATGAGGCTATTTTTAGAAAATTAGCTGCATTTTTCGGGTTAATAAGAAACTTATTCTGAAACCTGCCGGCAGGGGTAAGATGGAATGTCCAGAAAGTATAATATTGCAGTAAGAATAGGGCTTGTTTTCGCAATCCTTCAAATCGATGGGCTTATCCTTTTCCCAGAGGCTGCCCAAGCCGCTCGGCAATGGCAGCGTATAAGTGGTGGTTTCCAATATCTATATTCAATATGGGGAAGCGGGCCCGACTGACATATTTTCCGTGGGTGACAATGGTACCATTCTTCATTATGACGGCCAATCGTGGAGCCAGATGGAGAGCGGGACACATAAAAGGCTCACGGGAATCTGGGGTAGCTCACCCAACGACATTTACGTCGTGGGTTTCTCTGGTATCATCATTCACTATGACGGTATTGCCTGGTCAAGCGTGGGAGACCCCCTTATTACTCATAATAATAATCTTTATAGCGTTTGGGGTACCCCTGGCGTGGATGTTTTCGTGGTCGGTGATTCTGAAACCATACTTCGGTACAGTGAAGTGGGTAATGTGACCCAGCCAGAAGGTCCCAGGCCGGTGCTGAGCTTCGACTTCCACAATGGCTCAACGCTATCTGCCGGGCAGTTCTTTAATATCAACGCATGGATCTACGGCGCAAGGGATCAAGTGCTGGATTTCTATTTCAGATTTCGCATGGACGACGGTAACCTCTATTACTTCGCAGACGGCGGAACACGTCTCAGCGGGCCCAACGAGCGCCTACCCTTCTACTCCAACCAGCCAATCACCAGCGACCAGAGCGTGTACATGCTTATCTGGCCGGTCATGGTGCCTGAGGGCGCGGCAGGGGAGTACCCGCTGTACTTCAGCGTGGCCCGGCCTGGAAGCGATGAAGCCCTCTCCCAGGCCCAGGCTGTGCTGAGGATACAGCCGTAATGGAATAAATGCACCAGTTTGTTTTTGGAACCTCCAGGAAATGTAAACCCGGGTTTTGCTTTGCAACATCAATTACCTTCTATCACAACGAAGCGTGAAAATTTCGTCCTGATATAAACAGATTCTTACAACCGCACCCTTTCGGGGAATAAATCCCGCCCCTACGAGGGAATGATAAAGTGCAGGGCAAGACGCATGCCCCTTTAGTGATGGATAATGCGTTATTATTGGTTTTAAAACTCAAAATCCAGGTTAAGCCGGAAAGATAGTTTTCTTATAAGCCTTCGGCCCTGCCAGTGGCATCCAATCAAATCATGTGCGAGATTCCAGTGCTGCTGTGGCCACTCGCCCCGCTGATCTTTCACTCACCTGTAAAGCCATTTCCCCGCTGCCTCAGTAATTTGTTCCTGCACCCTCATCTCACAATTTCGCAAAGTGCACAGATAGTCTTTTTTCATGAGGTATAAGGAGTAGAAGAGAAACTCATCGATGCACCGAAAGGCTCTGGAAATTAATGAAAAATTTTTCTGATAAAAATGGTTGACAAATAACTTTGGCTCATTTATAAAATGCTTTTAAATTATTTTTTCTCATTATATTATTTGGAATAGATTCACAGGCCGGAATGGACACAAGCATACCGAATAAGGCTTGAGAGCTGGTCCATCATCTGTGCAGTGCAAAAACTTTGGCCTGAAGGAAAATGCATGGGCAAAATAAAATGGTGTGTTCTCTTGATTGCGCTGATCTCGGGCCTTTGCATTTCATTTGCACAGGCCCCGGCAGCGCCTGAGCCGGAGAATAACTGCATTCAATGCCACGAGTACATAGGTGGCGAGATGGGGGAGCCGGTGGCCCAATGGTACGGCTCCACACACCAGATTGAGGGGGTCACCTGCGATCAGTGCCATGGCGGGAATCCCGATCTTGAGATCGAGGATCTGCGAACTATCTCCCCGGAAGCTATCCGCAACTGGTCAAAGCAGGCCATGTATTCAGAGCCCGATTTCGTGGGCGCCCCCAGCGGGCAGGCCCAATTTGACCTCTGCGCCAACTGCCATCCCGAATCCACAGAGACATATAGCGAGAGCCTCATGGGCCAGGCTTATCTGCTAAAAAAGGGAGGGCCCTCCTGCACCCAGTGTCACGGCACTCATCGGAATGTCATCGCTCCCGTGCCCGAATCCTGCAAGAGCTGCCACCAGGACACCACCGGATACGACAGGCTTGAAGCCATGAATATCACCGAGGAGACTGTGCAGGGACTGGCGCGCATCCGCATCCAGATCGCGGGAAAGAAAGTGGCCGGAAAGGGGCCCCTTTTTCAGCATCACCTGGAGTCCTTTGAGACGGGGATTGTGAGCTGGGGCCTGGTTCTGGTGTTGTTCCTTGCTGCCGTTGGTCTGCATCGCCTGGTGGAAAGGAGGGGTAAATGATGGCCCTGGTGGTCATGATAATCCTGGTTTTGTTGGAGCTGATGTTGGCTTTCATTTTCATGGTGGGCATTCTTATGGGGCGAGGAAACAACTTTCTTCTGGGGACAGTCCTGGGAGGTGAGTTCCTTGTGCTGGCTGCTGCGATGATCTGCTACATCTGGGCCTACCTCCCACCCCGCGAAGTCGTGGAGGACCGGGATGAGGGCTTGCTATGGTAAGCCGGAATCCCGCCCATAAACCACAGCCCGACAAAGGGACCACGTTCGAGGGGAGGCGAAGTTTACTACGTTGGTTGCTGTTGGCGGCGTCGGGAGGGGTGATGGCCTCAGTGCTGGCCCTGGTCAAGTTGGTCGTCCCACAAAAAAGCGGGGGGTATATACCAACGGTCAAAGCAGGGGATCGCCTGGTTTATGCGGAGGGAGGCAAAAAGGGAAAGCCCATCCAGTTCGAGGAGCTTCAAGTGGGTGATTCAATTCTGGCCTATCCCAGGGGAAAAGAGGCAAATTACGCCAATATTATAAGGGTGATACGGGAGGAACCCAACATCTTCCAACCCCCCACCCGCATCGATTGGACAGATCGTGGAGTTGTAGCATACAGCGGCATCTGTACGCATCTGTCCTGCACGGTGTCCTGGGGAAAACGCCCCCAGTTAAAGGCCTCCATCATAATCTGCCATTGTCACAATGGCTTGTACGACCCGCTGCGCGGAGGAAAGGTCATCGGTGGCCCGCCTCCCCGCCCTATTCCCCAGATCCCCATCAAGGTGGATGAAGAGGGAGGTCTCTTGATCACGGGCGGGTTTGCAGGAGCGGTCGGACCGATTTTATAGCCTTGGAGGAGGCCCATAATGGCTCAGACCCACAAGTCGGGTTGGTGGCAGATTCGATTGAATATTCAGGGGTTTTCTGAAAAATACCTCGGCAAGGCTTTTCCTGGCCATCCTAGCTTTTTGTTAGGCGAGATTGCCATTTTCAGTTTCATCCTGCTAGTTGGTACAGGCGTTATTCTGGGCATGGTCTACGAGCCCTCCGTGCTACTTGTGGATCTTTTCGGTGAGAAGGTGCCCGCCGCATATGCCAGCATAGTCCGCAATGACCTTACGCTTTTCGGTCAGATCGTGCGCAACATCCATCACTGGTCAGCCCAGTTGATGATAGCGGCCTTGATGGCTCATCTGCTAAGGGTCTATTTCACCGCCTCATACCGCAACCCACGGGAGATCAACTGGTGGGTGGGCCTGATGCTGCTGCTGGTCTCGTTTATGGCGGCCTTTACCGGCTATCTGCTTCCTTACTCCGAATACTCTGTTACCGCCACCTCCATAGGGTTCTTCATGGCCAAATCGGTTCCATGGATCGGCGACCTGACGGCTCGGCTGTTATTTGGCGGCGAGTTCCCCTCGGATCAGACAATTCCACGCTTCTTCTTCTATCACGTCATGCTGATCCCGCTGGTTATCGCGGGTCTCATCGGTCTGCACATGGTGCTCCTGGTACAGCAAAAGCACACAGAACCTCCCGGGAACCTGAAGCGGCCCGAGGCAGAGGGAGGGAAAAAGCTCATCGGCATCCCTCTATGGCCCCATCAGGTGCTGTACAGCCTGACGTTTTTCTTCATTCTGACTGGCCTGGTGATCCTGGTTTCCACCTACATCCCAATAAATCCTGTGGAAGAATTTGGCCCCCCGCAGCCCGGAACCCCGAAGATGCGGCCTGAGTGGTACTTTCTGATCGTCTACGGCATGCTCAAGCTCATCCCCGGCACCCTGGAGATATCCTTCTGGGGAATCCGGATCACCCAGGAAACGGTGGGAGGGGTGATTTTCCCTACTTTGATCATTTTCATCCTTATATTAGTTCCACTTTTTGATCGATCTCCAAAGCCCGTCCACTACATGGCCAACCCTCTGCGCCGACCCTTTGCCACGGGCCTCGGGCTCATGGGGCTGGTGTTCGGCGGGCTCGTTCAGATAGCGGGTTACATTGACGTCCTTGGCCTTACCCCGGGCATCATGGCGTGGATCGTCACGCTATGCACGCTGGGAACTGGAATTTTGTTCATATGGATACTGAAAAAGATTTCACCGCGGCCTTAACCACAGAGGAGCTATCCATGTTAAAGACAATCATTGCACTCCTGACGGGGCTGTGCCTGTTGATATTCTTTTTAGAGTGCCAGGCTGAAGGGAGCGAAAATTCCTGTGTGAAATGCCATCGAGATCTCCCCAAGAACACCTATATAGCGTCAAAGTTTCTGGACTGGGAAGGCTCAATCCACGCCAAAGAAGGTATGACCTGTCAGCGATGCCACGGCGGAGACCCCGAAGCCTCCGGCAAAGAGGCGGCTCACACCGGCGTTTATAACTCTGGCAATCCCAGGAGCCGGGTCTTTTATAAGAGCGTGCCGGGCACATGCGGGGCCTGCCATCGGAGGGACTTCAACGCCTTCAAGAACAGCAAACATTACACTTTTCTGGAAAAAAGCGGAGCAGGCCCCACATGTGTGACATGCCACGAGTCGCATTCGACTCGGATCATCTCTCCGGAGCAAATTCCCACGGTTTGCAACCAATGCCACAATGAGCGGATGCAGATCAGCCCTAACGTTCCCATGCATGCCCAGGCGCTCCTTCTTCTGCTTAACGAGACCAGCTTCCTGGTGCGCTATGCCGGGAAACAGACCGCAGGAGGTGATCAAGAGATAATACAAACCTGGAGGGATGCCCACTCAGCAATGGAAAGGACACGGGATGAATGGCACGCATTTAACCTTAAACAGGTTCAGAGTAATATCCAGAAGGTGTACTCTTTAATTGTAAGGGTTTTATACGCCCCGAAAAAAGGAGATGATTAATGAAGCACGAAAAGATTATCATTTTAATGATTATTTTGTTTTTGCCAACCAATGTGGCAGCTCAGGAGTGCGTGAAATGTCACAATGAGATCACTCCTAACATCGTCTCCGACTGGCGATTAAGCCAGCACAGTCAGAATGAGATTGATTGCTCGTCGTGTCACGGCGATAAACACAAATCAGCTCAAGATGTGGCGAAGGTCCAGATACCTACACCGGGAACATGCGCTGAGTGTCATGAAACGCAAGTTCAACAATTCAACGCAGGCAAACATGCCCTTGCATGGAAAGCGATGAAAGCCATGCCCACGGCCCACTGGCAGCCTATGGCCCTGATGGAAGGAATGAAGGGCTGCGGTGGATGCCACAAGATCGGGTTGAAGAGTGTGGAGGAGATAAAAGATTTAAAAAGGAATGGCGCAGGGTTTGGTCTAGCTTCATGCGATGCTTGCCATACAAGGCATCTCTTCTCCGTTAAAGAAGCCGGCCAGCCTCAAGCCTGTCAGACGTGCCACATGGGCTTTGACCATCCTCAGTGGGAGATGTATTCGGCTTCAAAACATGGTGTCCGGTTTCTGTTGAAACAAAACGGGACCCTTCCCGAAACGGTTGCCGCCCCTAAGTGTCAGACTTGCCACATGCAGGATGGGAACCATGCCGTCCGGACACCGTGGGGATTTCTCGCCGTGCGGCTCCCCATGCCGGAGGACAAGCAATGGGCTGCCGACCGTGCCACCATCCTTCAGGGGCTTGGTGTACTTGACCCTGATGGCAAACCGACAGCGCGATTGGATGTGGTAAAAGCGGCGGATATTGCTCGTCTGACTCAAGAAGACTGGCAAAAAGAACGGGATAAGATGGTCAGGACATGCAATCAATGTCATTCCGTGAATTTTGCCAAGGCCGAGTTGAAAAAAGGCGATGAGATGATTAAAGAAGCTGATCGACTGATGGCTGAAGCAATTCGCATCGTTGCCGCTCTATATAAGGATGGAATACTTGAAAAACCTAAGAACTATGCTTATGCCTTTCCGGACCTGCTGACATTCCATGATGCGCCCAGGCCTATAGAACAGAAATTGTTTGTCATGTTTCTCAAACATCGGATGAGAACTTTCCAGGGAACATTTCACGCAAATCCCGACTATGCTCTCTGGTATGGCTGGAGCGAAATGCGAATGGATTTGAGCGAGATAAAAACAAGGGCTGAAGAGCTGCGGAAAAATCACAAAAAGCAAGAAAATTAATGATTAATCGGGCTTTGCGGATCAATTCTTTGAGTAAAAGCCACGTAATCCGTAAAGCCCGAAAACGAAATTGGCTTTTCATACTCCTGGCCGTTTCTTTGCAGTCTGCCCTCCTCAATATCAGGAATTGGTCTTCTCTCGCAAGAAGCGAATCGTCTCCTTAACGCTGCGCTTGCCATGGATGAAATCCTTGACCTTCATGAAGGCCCCTTGGAGGCCATCAACAAGGGCCGGGAGTCTCTGGTATAAACGCCGATGAGCCCGCCGCACGCCCTTTCCCCTGAGGTAAGCCACCACCAGCGGCATGATGATTGTCAGGTCCGCGTAGCATACCACCGCGTCGGGAAGCATCTCCGGATCGATCTTTGACCAGCTCACCGCCTCGCTGGGTGTCGCCCCCGACAGGCCGCCCGTGTCCGGCCGGGCATCGGTCACCTGGACAAAGTAGTCATGGCCCTTGACGTCGAATCCGAGCACTTCCTGAAGGGCAGGTTCAGTCTGGAGGATGAAGTTTTTCGGAGAGCCCCCTCCCCATATTACCACACCGCTTTTCCCGATGTTTTTCTTTGCTTCGAACACAACAGCCGTTGTCTGATTGACGTCGATGGCAGGGTCTATTTGAATGTCTCGTCCCGTAAGGTTGAGTGCAGCTATGTCAAGGCCGATCGTACTGTCCCCAGGGGAGGGAGTAAAAACCGGAATATCACATCTATACGCCTCAGCGAGAAAGCTTTTGCCAGTGGTGCCATGTTGCTGTTCCGCTTCATGAACAAACCGACCAAGTAGCCAGTGTAGCCGTGAGGTCCCCATGCGCATCTGAAATTCCTCTTGTCCTAAAGCCTTGACCAGCCAGTTATCCGTGGAGGCAAGGACTTTGTATTCCATCAGGATATCATAAATTCTAACCAATCCTTTTCTATGCAGGGTGGAATCATCCACGAAGGGAGAACCCCGATGAAGTGGCAGATCCAGTGCGAAGTGGAGATCGTGGTAGATGTTCGCACCGGTCACAACAAGGTAGTCAATCAACCCGTCGGCCATCATGGGTACCAGGCAAGAAGAGCCCAGACCCGCAGGCGTGGCCGCTCCGGCCAGACTCATGCCCACGACCACGTCATCACGGAAGATTTTTTCAACCATCACAGTACAGACTTCTCGCAATCTCCCCGCATTATAAGCCAGGAAATAACGGTCGATCATATCCACTATGGAGATTCCGGGAGGGATCGGCTCGGGGAAGATCCTTTCCCCCATTCCGCAGTTAAAAAACTTCTTGTCCATTTTGATCTCCCTTTAAATATTTCATCCCCTCGCTCTTATAGACACTCCATCGTGTGTTTATAGCACAATTCTTCTTTCTTTGATAATGTGATAATGAATATAGCACGCAATGCATAGCATACCAACATCTTAAAAAAATTTTATACTTGCAATTTCTGTTTACTTGTTTTATAAAAAGAGAACAATTGGATTTAACTAAAAAGCAAATTTCTCCGAGTCAGTGTGCCTAACGATTGAATTCCATGGCAACTGACCGACAGGGTGGGGCTGGAAACGGCCACGCCTCCCGTTTTCGGAAAGGAGAATGCGTCAGCAGCCGATTCCGGAAAGGGAATCGGTTTTTTTATGTAAATGAAGCTCAAGGATAACTTTCACCGGATCATCGACTACCTGCGCATTTCTGTTACGGACCGTTGTAATCTGCGGTGCCGCTACTGCATGCCTGAGTCCGGGATTCCATCCGTGGGGCATGGAAACATCATGCGATACGAGGAAATTCTTATGGTGGCCAGGGTAGCGGTAGGTCTAGGTTTTCGCAAAATCCGCATTACCGGTGGTGAGCCCCTTGTGCGCAGGGGTATAACGGAATTCATGCGGCAGCTTGTCCAACTTCACGGTTTACGTGAGCTTACCCTCACCACGAATGGTGTACTCCTGGAAGAAAAAGCACAAGCGCTCTATGATCTGGGTATCCGACGGATCAATGTGAGCTTGGATACCCTCAATCATAAAAAGTTTGCCCACATCACTCGGCGTGATCTGTTGTTGGCCATCATGAGCGGCATCCAGAAGGCTGCAGAAGTAGGCTTTTATCCCATAAAGATCAACGTAGTGGCGATCCGTGGGTTTAACGACGATGAGATCCTGGATTTTGCCAGAGTCACTGAGCAACAGCCATTTCATGTGCGCTTCATCGAGTACATGCCGATAGGCGATGGTACAGCCTGGAGCGCCGATCGTTCCATTTCCGCAGAAGAAATCCGGAGGGCGATCCATCGATATAGGCCACTGGAGCCAATTGCTCACGATAATTCCGATGGACCCGCCCAGATGTATGCCTTTGCCGGCGCAGCAGGGCGTGTGGGGTTCATCAGCCCCTTGAGCAATTCTTTCTGCAATTCCTGCAACCGCCTGCGTCTTACCGCCGATGGGAAGCTTCGCAGTTGCCTGTTTTCAGACGCGGAGATCGATCTGCGGGTCCTGCTTCGATCCGGCGCAGCGGATGAGCAGATTGCTGAAATGATTACTCAGTGCATCCGTTCAAAGCCGGCTAATCATCGACTCCATGCCGGCAGGATCAGGACATGCCACCGGAACATGTCCACTATCGGCGGCTAGAGCGTTTGACTTCAACTAAAGCTTGAGAATTTAAAATCAGATTATTACCTGCTTATTTATAATGAAGGCAATCGTCATAATTTCTCCGAACCATCCTGTACGGAGGCCATTACCTCCAGAAGGCTGGCTGATAGGGTGAGAGAGGCATCTCCATCGCCTCCCGATGGTAAAGGAGAAATGAAATGCTCAGAACATTACCTTTTGCTAACCCTGATGGATTGATTGTTCCCCCTCCTTTCGTGCGATTTTCTCTGAAAAGGGAGTTGAAATGTTCTTTTAGAGTTGGCTAAATTGTTTATTGGCATGACATCATGAGCAAAAGGAGAAAAATGCAGCAGAAAAAAAGAGTCCTCATCATCTTTGTAGTGCTTATGCTCACGGCCCTTGGGACAACCGGATGGGCTGTGGAGCGGCTTCGGCTTTCTACCACCACCAGCACGGATAACACGGGTCTTCTGGCCTATATTCTGCCGCCTTTCGAGAAAAAGCATAACGTCAAGGTGGACGTCATCGCCGTCGGCACCGGCAAGGCCCTCAAGCTTGCTGAAAATGGCGACGTGGATGTAACTATGGTGCACGCTCCGGCAGCGGAAATGAAATTCATGAAAGCAGGGTTTGGGGTAAACCGGCGGATTCTCATGGCCAACTACTTCATGATTGCCGGCCCATCAGAAGACCCCGCCGGTGTCAGGAGTGCGACCAAAGCGGAAGAAGCATTCCGTAAGATCGCGGAAGCGAAAACTGTCTTTATCTCCCGGGGGGATAACTCGGGCACACATATTAAAGAGCAGGAAATCTGGAGAAAAGTTGGCATACAACCCTCAGGCCCATGGTACATCGAGGCTGGTGCCGGAATGGGCGCAGTCCTGGCCATGGCTGACGAGAAGAAGGGATATACCCTCACAGACCGCGGCACCTATTTGAAATACATTGACAAGATCCAGATCCGGGGAGTTTTTGAAAAAAATTCGCAAACCCTATACAACCCTTACTCTATCATCGGTATCAACCCGGCTCTTCATCCCAAGGTTAAATACGAGCTGGCCATGGCCCTTATTACATGGCTGACGTCTCCTAAGGGTCAGGCCATGATCGGAAACTTCAAGGATAAGACAGGAAAAGTGCTTTTCACGCCGCTGGCAGTACCGGTAAAGTGATATGACTCCAGAACAGGCCAACCGAGGAAATCTACATGTATTACCTGGGAGAGGCGTTCCTAAAAGCGATAGAGCTCATTTTCAATCTTGACAGGGAGGTTATAGCTATTGCCTTTCTCTCCCTGCGCATCTCCAGCACTGCCACATTGCTGGCGTCCGCGGTGGGGATTCCAGCGGGATTTATACTGGCCGTCTCACGGTTTCGCGGCCAGCGCATAGTGGAAACCTTGCTCAATACCCTGATGGCCCTCCCCACCGTAGTGGTTGGACTTTTTCTCTATGCACTGCTGTCACGACGTGGATTACTGGGAGAGGCGGGGCTTCTGTTCACACCCACTGCGATGATCATCGGGCAATTTATACTGGCCACACCCATCGTCACTGCATTGACCCTTTCGGCCTTTCGCACCATAGACGAGCGCGCACGGGAAACCGCACTGACATTGGGTGCCAGTCCCGCCCGGGCCGCTCTGGCCGTTATGCTTGAAGCGCGGTTTGCCACCATGGCGGCCATCATCGCTGGCTTTGGCCGCGTAATCGCCGAGGTGGGATGTTCCCTAATGGTGGGCGGCAATATTCGGTGGTATACTCGCAATATGACAACAGCCATCGCTCTGGAGACCAGCAAGGGAGAATTCGGCTTTGCCCTGGCCATTGGGATCATCCTGCTGGCTGTGGCTCTGGCGGCCAACATCCTTCTCCACTCCCTGCAACTGGAAAAGGCATAATTAGTATATGGAAATACGCATCGAAAACCTCCAGAAGCACTATGGCAGCCGACGCGTGCTCGACATACCAGAGTTGCATATCCCCAGCGGGTCCTTCTATGCCCTGGTAGGACCCAACGGGGCGGGCAAGAGCACCCTCTTTCGGATTCTGGCCTTGCTGGACCGGGACTTTCAGGGTGCACTGTGGTTTGACGGCAAGCGGATGGACTATAAGAATGCCGATCGGGAAATTAAACGAGAAATCACTCTGGTGCACCAAAACCCTTACATGTTTCGAACCACGGTGGAGGGCAACGTGGGGTTCGGCCTTCGCGTCCGAGGGCTACCGAAGGCTGAGGTACATCAACGAGTCGGTGAAGCCCTTGAGATGGTGAGTCTTGAAGGGTTTGAGAAGAAATCCGCCGTGCGGCTTTCGGGCGGCGAGGCCCAGCGGGTGGCCCTGGCCCGTGGCCTGGCACTTCAATCCCGCTTGCTTCTTCTGGATGAGCCCACGGCCAATGTAGACTCGCCCAATGTGGAGGTGCTGGAGGAGACGCTCGCCCAGATTCACGAGCAGTACCGGATCACCATTTTACTGACCACCCATAATCCTCGTCAGGCAGTGAGGGTGGCACAGCGAACTTTTATGCTGGAAAACGGCCGCGTGACCGAGGCGGACAAGGAGAACACCTTCCGGGGAACAGTGCGGATGTTGGATGGAGAGCCCGTGCTTGATACAGGGAATTTATGCATTAACCTGCCCTCACCTGACCCTAAATATCGGAGAATTTCCATCCGACCCAATGACATCATCGTATCCAAGCAGCCCCTTGTCTCCAGCGCCCGCAACTGTCTGCCGGGAGAGATCAAGGAGATCCGCACTACAGGCAATCTTGTCCACCTGAGTTTGGCGGCGAAGGAACCGTTCGTCGTCGAGATCACCTCCCGCTCTTACCACGAGATGGACCTTCATCTCTTCGACAAAGTGTACTTGTCTTTCAAGAGCACATCGATCACACCTCTGTTGGATTGAACGGTCATCGTGCAGTTTTTCGTCAGCCGCGAGTTTAAAGTAACGGATCGGTGAAACGTCTTTAATGAATTCTTTAGAAGGATCTATTTTAACGTGAATGTAATTAATCTTTGAAAGCCCTTTATGTTGTTAGCATGGGAAGGAGACCACAACAAGGTTCAAATGTGATATCACTCTCACTCCTCTCTAACAGGACGGGCCTTCAGGGCGGTTTTCACAATAGCCTCCAGCTTGCTTTTCACTCCAGGGTCAATTTTTTCCTTTGGCACAAAGCGTGCCAGTTCGTAATAGTTCTTTTTAGCCATGATGTTGGTAATACCAAGTTTTTTGAAATAAGTCTTGAAAATCGAAGGGAGAAATTCATCACTGACCTTGGTGTTATGGTCCCAAGGTGAACCTTTATAGAGTTTCTCGAATGCTATTTCGGTTTCCTTTATGGATTCCCTCATTACTTTTATACGGAGATCGGATTTGGCTGCGGTGAAGAGAGGACCAGGAGATTCTTGCTCTGGCTCAGCCCTTGCATAGGCTTCCAATGTCTCGCGATAACAAAGGTAATTCTCGATCTCTTGGCGCTCCCACATTAAGGCTTCTGCCCCTAAATTCTCTGGAATCACTTTATCAAGCTTGTCAAAGATTGCGATTCCAACGAGTCTGGGGAAGGCCTCGCGCAAACCGAAAAAGTGCTCCTGGACTTTGTTTGGTTGATTACCTACATAATGAACAAATGGACGCTCCAATACTTGCTGTGCATTCTGATTTTCCATCACCTTAGCGAATTCCTTCAAGATAGCGAGATCAGTGGAACCCTCTAAATAGAGAACCCATCCTGTCTGCTCGGCCAGGTAATAATCTTCGAATCCAATTTCTTTAAGAGACTTACGAACCTGGCTGCCCCGATCGTCTATACGATGGGGTTCCCCTACAAATGCTACAACAACATCCCTGCCGGCCGCTTCTTCGAGCATTACCTCTGAGTGGCTTGCCACAATAATTTGGTTTCCATTTTTTCGTGCTACATCGTTTAGAAGTTGATAATTTTCACGCTGGCGGAGAATTTCCAGATGAGCGTCTGGCTCATCAATCAAAAGAACTGCCCCAGGATGTGCATACATGTAGGCAAGAACAAGCAACGTCTGCTGAAGACCCCTTCCAGATGATGAGATGTCGAATGTTACACCTCTTTCTCGATAGCTCATAAAGATCTCTCCGCGCTCAGGAATGTATTTTGGCTTTTCCAATTCTGATCCAAAAAGTGATTTTATATGTTCAACCAACTTATCCCAAGCATTGCTGTTATTTTTATCTTCAGAGATTTTATAACATATGTTCCGAAGGACTTCAGATGTCCTCCCCTCACCAATACGTACATATATTGCTCCAGGATCGAGACGTGTTTCGTTTGGAGATAATCCCGACATGGGATAAAGAAATGCCAATTGAACCTTCTCTGCTTCATTCGGAACTGGCATCCGGTCAATGCCCTTTTCATCTGAATAGCGGAGTGGGCGACAATAGATAGACTCCTCATTGGCATAGTCGAACTCAAGACCGCATTCCCATGCCTTGTCTTCAGTCACTCCCTCTACGATTATTTCGATTCTAATATTTTTTGTTTGTTGCTTCCCTTTAACTTTTTGAACATCTCTAACATGTAGATTATACCAAAGAAGGTTAGCGTATGGCATGGGTATCGATACCAAATCTCGTCGATTGATCGTCACGCCGGGGCGTTTTTCAGGGGTCTTTTTGCCTTTGCGCTTCTCATTCCAGCGCTTCAGACCCACATCCCATAATGCAAGTGCTTGAAGAGCTGTTGTTTTCCCAGAATTGTTGGGGCCAATAAAAACAACCGGGCTTCCGAGTTCAACTTCAACTTTTTTAAATTTTTTAAAGTTTCTAACTGTCAATTTTGTTAGCATCACATTCCCTTTATGATTTTCGAGCTGTTTTCTTCAATTTAGAACCCCAGTCTGAGTCCTATTTATTAAGTCATAGCTCTACTAAAAACCTAGCTTATCCGCACTCACTCCTATGCATAAAAAAAACAATTATATGATATTTGGATGAATTCTTTTAACATTTCAATCGCCTATTCGAACAGCGCTGTCCGAGTATATTTAATCAGCTATTTATTGCGCGCTGCAATACCCTGCACTTACATATCGTAAATTGTCTGCTTAATTTAGTTTATAACTATAATGACTTATTAGGTATTTTACAATCTATTATTTTTATTTTAGCTTCAATCGCAGTGAAAAGACCGGCCCGTCAGCTCCTCTTCCAGCGCCCTTTTGATCTCCCTCAACCTTTGAATGTCTCGGATCGGTCCGCCGCTGGCTTCCGCGATGTAAAACACATCCAGTGCCCGATTTCCCTCCGTGGTCACCCGGGCAAGGGAGATATCCAATCCCATCCGTGTCAGGGACCTGGAAATTGCATAAAGCAATCCAGGTGCATCGAGGGTCTCAACCTCCAGCACTGTGAATCGATGGGAGACTGCATTGGATAAAGTGATCAGCGGACGTTCTTTACAGCCCTTCAGCGGGGGATCAGGCAAGGAGAGTTCGAAGGCTTTTCGATCCTGAACAGTCCCCAGCATTCGCTCAAGCGTTTGCTCAACCTCCAGCTCCTTTTTTAGCTGAAAAGAAGCGGAATCTCTACCCTGTGTAACCACGAAAAAATCCAGTACGATGTCGTCCTTGCGGGTATACGCATTGGCATTGAGTATATTGAGCCCTTTGGCGGCCAGCGCCCCTGCGATGTCCGCGAAAAGCCCCAGCCGGTCGCGTGTGCAAACCATCAACATTCGGCATTGGCCATGTGCGCCCTGGGTCCATTGGAGTGCAACGGCTTGTCCCTTTACGCGAACTCGATGCACCAGCTCCAAATGATGGGCCAGGTCTTCAGGCTGAAGAAATCGGAAGTAAGATGCGGGCATCTTCTCAAAATGTTCCTCCAGTTCCCATCGGCCGATGTGAGGCTCCAAAAAATCGGCCGCCCGATTTCTCATCTCCCAGGAGGGGATCTCTTCATGTTCAATCCCCCTGGCTCTTTCCCAGAATCTGTGCCGGCTCCGGATGTACAGTTCATAAAGAAGGGTTTCTTTCCATTCGTTCCAGCTGTCGGAGCCCACGGCACGGCTGTCCGCATGCGTCAAAAGAAAAAGCATGTGCAGCCGTTCTTCTTGGCCAAGTTTCTGCACAAAACCATCGATTATCGCTGGGTCATCCAGATCCCTTCGCTGAGACGTTTGTGCCATGAACAAATGGTTTTCCACTAGGAATCGAACTGTTTCGCAATCTTTCTCGTTCAGGTGAAGCCTGGCACAAATTTCAGGAACCAGGGAGCCTCCTTCTCTCTCATGCTCGCCTCTTAAGCCTTTACCAATATCGTGAAGTAAGGTGGCAAGATAGAGCACCTCCGGCCGCTGGATATTCTGGAAGGCCTCGAAATATCTATCCTTCGTGTCATCAGGGTTTTCAGTTTTAAGCTCATCCAATATCTCAATGGCTAGCAAGGTATGCTCCCCGATGATGAAGCGATGAGATGGATCTTTGGAATGCATGGAGGAAATGCGACCGAACTCCGGCAAATACGCGGATAGAAAGCCCACTTCATGCATGGATCGGAGTATGGGGGCCACAGGCCCATCGTGGCTCAAGATCTGGGAAAAAACTTCAGCGGCTTTCTTTGAACGAAGGAACGGAGCCGTAATTCTGCAAAGGCCCGCATGAACGATTTTCTGTAAAGTCTGATCCACGGGTAAGCCACGTATCTGAATGGAGCGGTATGCCTCGATCCATTGCTGGAAGTCCATGTCTGGATCAGATGGGGTGGTCAATACGGCTCCTTCCAAACAAGATGAAAAAGGATGACCTTTAGTTGAACTTGAGCCTGCTCACTCAACAAGGGAATGATCCGTGGGTGAAAATACAGAATTCCTCGGATTTTCACCATCAAATTTATACAATAAAAATTCCGCCCTTTTCAAGACCGAAGTCTTCTTCTTTAATCCTACAATACTTGGTAGATCTAGCCATATTATCATATAATTCCAGGAACAAATGAGACAAGCCCCGCTGTTGCTTGAGAGATAATCCCTGTCGTTGCCCTGCATGCTTCCCCTGGATGAAATTTATGCTCCTATGTATTAAAAATTGGAGGATAAAGGGAAACATTTTTCTAATTGACTTTCCGCCTGATATGTGATGATCTCTAAGAAGAGCCCTTATACCAGCGGAAAATTATAAAAAGATGCATTTAGTTCGATTATTTAATATTCCAGATACAGAATGCAGATCTATAAGGATTGGGAAATTTTTTCAATGAAGTTATGGAAGAGTGAAAGAGCACAGAAACTATATATCGAAAGGCCGCAGCCGCAACCGATGATCTTGCGCTCAAACAAGCTCTTGAGGATCTGGCTCACGAAGGGGGCTTGCATCAACAGGTTCTGTTGAAAAAGCAAAAAGAAGGCAAACTTGCTTGATCCGTACGGGGTTGTTCGCCATGGACATTGCTTCTTTCCACCGGGGATATTATTCCATCGGTGTGAAAATATTCATTTTGAGACCCCGATGAACCATTGGTAATTCATGGACTGGCTTCTGCATATGGAACGTGCTTTCCAATTGGTAAGGCGATTCCTTCTGACTGAAGGGCTCCGGCAGCGGCAGGTCCTTGGCCGCAACCCAAAAGGCGATTCCACTCTGGGCTTCGATAGGGGAGCGGAGCGGATCGCCGTTAAATATTTCCGGAGGCATATTTCTGCACCTCTGCGCATCATGGGTGAGGAACAGGGCATCATGGACATCGGCCACGGGGAGCCAGATTTCATTTGCATTATTGATCCGGTGGATGGCTCGTGGAACTGTTCACGAGGGATTGAGGTGGGATCATTCTCCGCGGCACTGATACCGGCGGGCGAGGAGCTCCGCCCGGAAAACGTGTGCTGTGCCTTCACCGGCAATCTGTTCACCGGCACAACTTTTAGCGCGGAAAGCGGAAAAGGTGCAAAGTGCAACGGCATGCCCATCAACTCATCCATGCAGAAGGATCTGTCAGAGGCGGTTATAGGTTGTGAACTCACTCTCACCCCTACTGATAAGTGGAAGATCCAGCGGGTGAGAGATCTTTTAGGGCTAGCGAGGCGGGTGGTCAGCCTGGGAAGCGCGGTAACCGAGCTGTCCCTGGTCGCCTCTGGCGCCCTGGATGCGCACGTGGACGTTCGAGATGAGCTTTCCGCTGAGAATTTCCTGGCTGCAGGGAGAATAATTCTGGAGGCAGGGGGAGTGATCACAAATCCAATGGGGGGACCACTTCCTGCCCTGCAAAAACTGGATGAAAAGACCAGCGTGATTGCCTCCGGGAATCCCAACCTGCATGAAGCCATATTGCGATGCATTCATTTAGACAGGAAATATGATGATTCATAAACAAATATCCCATGCCATTGCACCTGAAGATAGATTTACAGCATTTACTAATCGCATTGCAGGAAGCAGTAAATGTATTAGGAGGAAATTATGAAAATTTATACTTTCAAGGTCGCCCTCAAAGATGACCCTTTTATCTGGCGCCTCATAGAAATGAAGGGTAACCAGACCCTGGATAAGCTTCACGAAGTTATTTTTGATGCTTTTGACCGCTTCGATTCACATCTTTATTCTTTCTATCTTGGGAAAAATATCCGCGACTCTTCACAGGAATACACCTTGGTGGATGAGAGAGAATGGTCAAAAGCCAAAAGTGCAGCCAGTGCCAGGCTGGACAAACTCATGCTCCGGCAGGGGCAGAAATTCTCTTATCTGTTCGACTTCGGGGACGAATGGTGGCACACCATCAAAGTCGTCTCCATAAAGGAAGGCGATTTCAAGGGAAGATACCCCAGGATTATCGAAAAGCATGAGGAATCTCCACCGCAGTATCCTGACTACGATTATGAGGATGAAGAAGAGGATGAGGACGAGGAAGATGAGGAGGACTTCGATTCCTTATTAGAAGATCTCGATGTGAAATTCGAGAAGATAGAAGAGCTTCCTGTGGAATTGCCCTGGCTGGAAATGGCGGAGCAAATCATTGATGAAGTGGAAGATTTTGCCGTGTCAGGTTTACAGGGTTTCCGAGAACTCTGGCACAAGATCTCACAGGAAAAGATCCATCTCCCTCCACTTGGGCGTGTGGCCTTTTTAAGCTTCTTAATGGAGAACACCAGTTATATGGCAAAAAATTTTTTCAACCGGATCATGCAACTGCCCGAGATAGAGACCAAGGTGAAGCTGGATCTTTGCGATCTGATTGCTCATAAAAAATTACTAAATATGTTCATAGTGTACAACAATATTGACTTGAATAGATGGCAAGAGATAAACGAGGAGTTTAAGGAAAAGTCTCGCATTTACCTGTGCGATCATTTTTTTGTCCAATGCATTGAAGACCAAAAGTTGGACTATCCGACCATCGTTTTCTTTCCAACACCATTGGGAGGATTTTTCGATTCCCTGACACGAGATGCTGTGCGATGGGCTGGAGAGTTTTCCTCTCTCGTGAAGGAATCCGTGCTGCATTACACCAAAGCTGACCTCAAGGAGCTGTTTCCTGGACATTACCATTATCTGACGCTTGGCGCGCTTGACCTCTTTGATGCTCATCAAGATGTCTTTACGCAGGAAGAGGCAAAAGATATCCTGGAAAGTGCCATAAGGCATTCTCATCCTCAAGTCAGGAAAAAAGGTTATGAAATAGCGGCAAATATACTGGGCATTGAGTCTATCAAGCCAGGCTTGAAAGACAAATACAAGATTGTCCGGGACGCTGTAAAAAAATACATTGAAGCAGGCGGCAGGCCATCTCCCAAGGGTGGCAAAAAGAGCTCAAAAATCAAAAAAATCCAGAGATAGTTATTCTAATGAGCATCTCAACTTACAACTCATCATTTTTGTTTGTGTTCATAAATCCAAAAGAATGAAAACATAACTACGGAGCAGATAAACGGAGGTGAAGATGTTTGAAGTGCCGAAACGATTTGCAGAACTTCGAGTACATGCATGCGTAAAAGCTTTGAAGACTAATGGAATGGAGGCTTTCTATTTCCCGAACAAAGAAGCAGTCGTTAATGAAGTCCTCCACCGCATCCCCGAAGGAGCCAGAGTGGGCGCAGGAGGCTCTGTTACCCTCAGGCAGCTGGAGATTCTGGATCTCTTGAGACAGCGAGGCCATACTGTCTTCGACCACTGGAAAGAAGGCTACGCTGATCCGCGCTCCCCCACCCGCAGATCCCAGCTAACGGCCGATGTCTTTTTAACCAGCACCAACGCCGTCACTCTGGACGGGGAGCTGCTCAATACCGATGGCACCGGAAACCGGGTGGCCTCCATGTTCTATGGCCCTCCCACAGTTATAGTGGTGGCGGGCGTGAACAAGATCGTTTCCAATCTGGAGGAGGCTTTCCAGCGATTGCAGCGGATCGCTGCCCCCATGAACGGATTGCGGCTTGCGGGCAAAAGAAAATATGCCTGTAGCGCCACGGGTGTGTGCATCGAGTGTGATGATCCGGAACGAATGTGCAAAATCACCGTTATTATCGAAAAGAAACCGCCAGCAGCAACTCAATTTATGGTCTTCTTGGTAGGAGAAGTGCTAGGATATTGATGAGTTTCACAATAAAGAGAGTCAGTGCGGAGCCGGACATCATGTGATGGGACTACCCGGCGGGATAGGGTCGATTAATTCTGCCACTACCAAGTTCTCCTGGGTGGGCCCACCTGCCAGAATCATGCCGTCGCTGATCCCAAAACGCGTCTCACGCGGCTTCAGATTTACCAGCACCAATAGAGTCCTGCCCACAAGCTCTTCAGGCCGATAGGCCTTTGCCAGCCCGGTTAAAATGGTTTTCTTGAGAAGACCTACTTCCAATGTCAGTCTGAGGAGCTTGTCCGCTCCCTCCACCGTCTCGGCAGAAATTACCTTCCCTGCCCGAATATCCATTTGTGAAAAATCATCGATTGTGATTTCCTCCTTGATGGGCGGCAAGGAAGGTCCCTTTTCTTCCACCTCCCCACCAAGGGTCTCCTTGCTGGCCTCGATCAAGGCTTGGACATCCTTCTCATCCATCCGATTTATCAGGCGGACAAAAGGGCCAATTGTGTGCATCTCCAGGTCAAACCGTGCATCCTTCCAGTGCAGATCACCCAAGCGCAGTATCTCCTCCACTTGCCGAGAAAACGATGGCACCACAGGCTTCAGCATAATGGCGATGATCTTAATGCAGTTAATGGCAAATGTGCAGGATAAACGAGCCGCCTCCCTATCTTTCTTGATAGTATGGAAAGGGGCTGTTTCCTGAAGGTAAGTGTTGGCAAGGTCGGCCACCCAGCAGATCTCCCGGATGGCCTTGTTAAAATTGCGACTGGCATAATGCTCGTGCACTAAATCGCGCTTCTCCTCAACTTGCTGAATCAGCGGAGATATGTTTGGGGGGAGGGCCCCCAATCGTCCTTCCAGATTCTTATTTACAAAGCTCACCGTTCGGCTGACCAGATTGGCAATCTTGTTTACCAGTTCGGCATTGACTCGATGCACGAATTCGCTCAGATTAAGATCAATATCATCCACGCCATCCCCGAGTTTGGCGGCATAGTAATACCTTAAATGCTGTGGTTTGAGAAATTCTAGATATTTTCTAGCGGTAATGAATGTGCCCCGGCTCTTAGACATTTTCTTTTCATTAACGGAGAGAAATCCGTGGATAAAGACATTTGAGGGCGTGTTATAATCAGCACCATGGAGCATGGCTGGCCAAAATAGGACATGAAAGTACATGATATCCTTGCCGATAAAATGGTATATGCGGGTGTCGGGATTAAACCAGTAAGCATCAAAGTCCAGGCCTTTCTTATAACAGTAATGCTCTGTAGTAGCCACATATCCCACGGGTGCATCCAGCCAGACATAAAAATACTTATTCTCCTCCCCGGGAATTTTGAAGCCGAAATATGGTCCGTCCCGAGAAATGTCCCAATCTTCCAGTCCCTTTTCGAACCACTCGCGCACCTTGTTCACAACCTCGGGCTGAAGTCGTTCATTTTCCATTGTCCAACCCTTGAGGAAATCCGTAAAGTACGATAGGCGGAAAAAATAATGGAGCGATTTGCGCGTGACGGGAGTGGTACCGCAAATTGCGCAGCGAGCGTCCCGCAGCTCCGTTGGATTGTAAGTGGAATTACATGCCTCACACACATCACCGTATTGCTCTGGAGCATTGCAATTCGGGCATGTCCCCCGGATGAACCGGTCTGGTAAGAATCTCTGACATCTTGAGCAGAAGCTCTGTTCGATCTCCCGAGTAGATATATGTCCTCTTTCTTTCAGACGATTGTAAATATTGACAGCATGTTTTTCGCATTCCGGGCTGTTGGTGGTGTAAAAGTCATCAAAGGCGATTTCAAAATCCTGAAAGTCCCGGAAATGTTCATCGTGATACCTGGCAACTAGTTCTTCGGGCGATATCCCCAGCTTCCGCGCGTTAACTTCGATGGGCGTTCCATGGGTATCGGAAGCGCATAAATAAATGGCTTCTTCTTCGATCAGCTTCAAAAACCGGACAAAAATATCAGTCTGTATGTATTCGACCAGGTGGCCAATGTGTATACTCCCATTAGCATAAGGCAAGGCACTGGTAACAAGAATTTTGCTCATAATTATTTCCCGTCTGATTAAAGTTTCTTATCAAATTTTTATTCTTCATATTATCGCATTAAGTGAGGATTGTCTAGTAAAAACTGCCTGAATAGCACACAACCAAATCATAGAATCGCAAGAGCCACCGAAATGATGAAGCAACAATCTCCCATGGCTGGTTCATTCAATAAAATCGGTTTTTACTATTATTTTTGTATATCCAACTTTTGAGTGTGATGACACTCCAAAGATAGAGGTAAATTTTCCCCTCGCGATGATTTTCACTTGATTTTTTACTAACACAGTGATATTAATAACCACAACATATTGAATCCGATCATCATAATACTACAACAGAAAGGGGCAGATGGAATGATCAACAAAGGTCGAATCCAAACCATCGTGGCGACCTTTCTTATGATTACGGTTGTTGGTTTAACCTCGGTCAATGCCTTTCAATGGGAATGGATGAATCCCCTTCCGCAAGGCGGCACACTTTACGCTGCGTGGATCCATGATTCCGGAGAGATGTTTTGGGTCGGTGAGAAAGGCGCCATGTTTCGTTATGATGGTCAGCGTGTGATCTCCGTTTTTACCGGCACACGAAATAATCTGCTGGCTATATGGGGTATTCGGGACGGCCCTCTTTTCGTTGTTGGGGAAAGAGGAACAATATTCTATTATTCGCAGGGCATAACAGCACGAATGGACGGCGGAACCACCAACAATCTTTACGGTGCCTGGGGAACCTCTGACTCGGATGTATATGCTGTGGGAGCGGAGGGAACAATTCTTCATTTCGATGGAATCAGGTGGAGTCCTCAGGAAAGCGGAACAGAGATGGATCTCTTTGCAATATGGGGTAGTGGCCCAACGAATATCTATGCTGTGGGAGAAGGAGGCGTCATTCGCCATTTCGACGGTGAACATTGGAGGTTTCGTGAATCCCCCACAACGACTTTACTGCGGGGAATATGGGGAACTTCGCCTGATGATGTTTACGCCGTGGGCGATGGAGGCACTGCTTTGCATTTTGACGGGTTACACTGGCAGGTGCTCGATACGGGCCGAAGCTGGCTCGAGCTCTTTTCCGTCTGGGCCGCCCGTCCGGATGAAATATTTGTTGTTGGTGGAGCCCCATCCATAGGTGATACCCCTGGTTATGGCGCCTTTCTTCAGTACAATGGCCGGGGTGGCTCACCTTGGCCCATGCGTCTTGAAGAAAGGTATTTCTACCATGTCACCGGGAATGACAATGGCCAGGCTGTTGCAGTGGGAGAGGCAGGGCGTGTTTATATCAAGCAGGAATCAGTATGGGAGCCCATCAACCCGGAAGGATTCACTTCAAATATTAGAAGCCTATGGGGTATAGAGGATCGCCTTCTCATAGCCTCTGTCAACGAGGGTCGGGTATTTATCTTCGATGAGCATGGGAGGAGGGAGTCCTTCGTGGGCGTCAATGAGAGCTTGAATGATATCTGGGGGACGGATTTCAATCATGTCTATGCAGTGGGGAATGCTGGCGGGATCTACCGATTCAATGGCACCCGATGGGCATCGATGTTGAGCCCGGCCAGTCGATCTCTTCGCGGCATCTGGGGGTCCTCTCCCGAGGACATTTACGCGGTTGGGGAAGGGAGCGCTCTGCTCCACTTTGACGGTGCCGCATGGCGTCCATTGAATTATAACCCTGAGACTTACATTCTCACGGATATTTGGAGTTCTGCATCAGGCCATATTTTTATTACCGGTGGAGAGGGAAAAATTTGGCGTTTCGATGGGGCCCGGTGGTGGGTTTATCAAGATTCTAGAGTGCAAACTTTTATGGCCGTTCACGGCTCAGGCGCTGACAACGCCTACGCTGTTGGAGCCAGCGGCCACATCGCCCACTGGAACGGTAGAGACTGGGATTCAGTCCATCCGCCGGCAATTGATACGGATCTTGAGGCTGTATGGGTTCTGGGAGAAAATGACGTGATCGTGGCTGGAGGCTCTGGCAAGGTTTACCGGTTCAATGGCGTGGCCTGGATCCCGCTTCCCATTAAAGCTGATGTCAATATCAACGGCATATGGAGCGCCAACGGAAAGATTCTCCTGGCCGGAGAGAAAGGGGCCATGCTTTGGAACGCCTCACTTGATTTTCCTGGCATTGCCTTAACCCTCAATGGAGAGATCTTTCGCTATGGAGACTCGGATTTCATGGCATTTCTTTCCAGCTTCCCGGGCCGTCTAGAAAACACGGTGGATGTTTATGTAGTGATCAATCTGCCGGGAGGAGAGTTCATCAATTACAGAACCGGAGAGAATACAATAGAGCCAGTGCTGAGCAATTTTTCAATGGTCCCCTTTGCTTTTCCCCTGGCCGACGGCAACCTGAGGGGCTTACGCTTTGGGAATTATTCTATTATGGCCCTTCTGGTCAGAGCAGGGCGCGATCCACAGGATATCTCAGCCTGGATTGACTGGGATTGGGCCAGCTTCTCGTATTACGACCAGTAAACTCTCTTCGTCGTTGCGTCATCATTACGTCCGGTTGGTTAATCGGCGCTTACCGGTCGGATAGATCCCTTTTCCTTGACGTATTCCCTTCCGCATGCTGAGCATTGATATTTTGGGCCCTCTTCTCCGGTCCCGATTCGATTCCCACATCGGCACACCCACCCGGCCAACTTAGCCGGGTTGCCCAGTACAAGGCCGAAAGCTGGCACATCCCGGGTGACCACCGCTCCTGCCCCCACAAATGCGTACTTGCCGATGGTTTGCCCGCACAGGATAGTGGCATTTGCCCCAATAGTGGCCCCTAGTCTTACGATGGTGGGGCGAAACTCGTTTTTACGGGAGATTTCGCTGCGGGGATTGATGACGTTTGTAAATACCATGGAAGGCCCGCAAAAAACATAGTCCTCCAAGACCACACCTTCATAGACCGAGACGTTATTCTGGATTTTAACGTAACCGCCTATGGTTACATTGCTGCCCACCACGACGTTCTGCCCTATATTGCAATGTCGCCCGATGCGGGCATTTTTCATCACATGGCTGAAATGCCATATCCTGGTGCCCTCGCCAATCTCGGAGGGCTCATCAACGATGCTGGTGGGATGGAGAAAAAAGGGTCTTTCGGCTCGGCGCCCCAACAGGATTGGATCCCCTGCCCTTTCCAGTGACTCCTGACACGCGCGAAGGATTCGCAGGACTTTCAACCCGTTGGTGCCATCGGTGCGGGGTGTATTTCCGTCGCGAACACAAGAGAGGAAATGCTGGCATTCCAAACGGAGAGGTTCCAATTCCTCGATGGGTATCACCACGGCATCCTCTTTCCGCGGGATAGGAAGGCGCTCTTTCCAGTCTATCCCTCTGTCGAAGAGCAGTAGCTTGTCCTTAGGCTCCACATCATTGAAGACCATCATTTTGCGATCTCCCACCACCACCAGGCGTTGCTCTTTGTAAGGATGAAGCCAGGATACGAATATGTGAGCTTTCACACCGCTGTCGAAGCTCATGGTGCTGATGGTAACATCGGCAATTCCGGGTCGCAGATAATTTCCACCCAGGGCGGTTACCTGAGTTGGCATCTCGCCCAATAATCGGAGGATTACCGAAATATCATGCGGCGCGAAGCTCCACAAGATATTCTCTTCATTGCGTACTTTCCCCAGATTCAGCCTGTTGGAGTAAACATACTGAATTTTTCCCAGTTCGCCAGCATCGATGAGATCCTTCATCTTCGCCACTGCGGGGTGGTATTCTAGCAGATGGCCCACCATAAGTATCCGCCCTATCTTTTTGGCCTGCTCCACAAGGTCTTCTCCCTCCTCCATGCGCAGGGCCATGGGTTTTTCCACCAAGACATGCTTTCCAGTCCGAAGCGCTTCCAGCGCCAAGGAATAATGAGACTCGGCCGGTGTAGCCACTACCAGAGCCTCTATTTCAGCACACTCTAAAACATCCCAGAATGAATTGGTGATCTTCACCCATGGATACTGAGATTTCACCTGCTCAAGCACCTCAGGGTTCAGATCACAGACCATCCCCAGCACATCAAGGGATGCAAAGTTCCTCACAAGGTTTCGGCCCCAGTATCCGGCACCCACCACTGCCACGCTTTGTTTAACATGCATTGCTGCCCCCATGCATACCTGGATTTTAAATAATCTTAACAGGCTAATTCTTCAACGACCCATAGCAACGCTATGGAGAGAAAAGGTCACTTCAGACTTGCTCCCTGCCTCGTGATAAACCCTCGGTTAAAGCCTCCCCAGCTTGGAATTGCTGGATGCATTCAAAGGATAAGTATGAGTAAGCCCCTTCCTCACCGCGCGCTTTCGAAGAACTTTGCTTCCAAGCCCAACTGCTGTTATATACTGCCGCTCTTTCATATTTTTCTCCATTTCCCCCGCGCGATATTTCTCAGAAGACATGATCTGTAAAACCACCGAAGGCGATAAGATCACAAGGGCTTGAGAGCCATTAATTTTCCCCTCTATCCCTCGCTTAATATCAGTAAGGCCCCTCCCATTAGTTTTTTTGCAAAATAACCCCCCACAACCCAAGGGCAGCCACGGCCAGCAGGGCAGAAGGGGCAATATGAAAATAAAAATGGGTGAGAGATTCCACTGCGCCGACCATTACCGCGCAAGCAAACCCAATCATCACTATGTAATCCCGCTGGATTCCCTCCATTTCGCTTCCAGAAGAGATACGATTTTGTAATGCCACATTTCTTTCTTGCCTATGCTGGCGGACCTGACGAACAGATCGCCATCCCAGAAGAATGATTGCTATAAGGAGCCAGCAGGCGGCGGCCATTCCCAGGATGCCTGCCTCGGCCCCAAGCAACAAGTATTCATTATGTGGCGTTTTCCAGAGTGGAAATACAACCGGATACAATGGAGAGTCAGGAGAAAGTCGAGGAAGCATGAAAGCCTGGTAAGAAAACTCCCAATAAGTGAATGTTCCTAAACCGCTGCCTATCAATGGCCTGTCTTTGATCATCTTTAAGGTAAGCCACCAGATGAAAGGACGATTCGAGACTATGATGTTCCAGTTGGTATTGCTCCATTGCGTTTTCCATTGGGCAAGCCGGGCTTTCATGGGGTGGGTAATACCAAGAAAAATGACTATCGCAACACCCACCACCGCAATGGCAATTACGATTCTCTTCTTAATCATTCGAGTACCCAGGAAAAGGGCTAGAAAAAAAACAGGAATTGAAAAGGCTGCACTTGCGGCCGCTGTGAGAGTCTGGGTGCAGCTGATCCCCAATCCTATAGCAACAAGCGAGGTAAATCCAATAAAGGGCATCCAAACAGGCCTGCGGATAAGCATGGCACACAATGAAAGAGGGATTGTAGAGGCGAGATATCCGCCCACCGAATTGGGGTTTCCAATAAAACCCGAAGAGGCCATCCGACCCCCTTTGCCGCCCCACAGGAGCAAAATGAACAAGGGATCCCAGCCCAAGTATTGAATAGCACAATAAACACCATTGACCATGCCTGATACAAGAATCACCACCAAGAACTTTTCCACATGGCGGTGTGAAATGTAATTAATAATAAGAAAATAAAGAATCACAAATAGGGTTAAATTGAGGAGAGGTCTGAAGCTGAGAGCATGGTTCGTGGAAAATGTAGTGGACAACACCCCGATCAGAAGAAGAAAAAGAATGGGAACACGAATCAAGCCCGGGCCTAGAGAAAGAGAATTATAGGCACTGGCGAACTGCCCTTCTCTCTCACTGGTTTTTCTTCCCCAACGCTCCATCATTATAATAAGACTGCATGTCAACATAAGGGTGATAATGATCTGGCAGAAGACTTCTTTGACAAGCCGGAACTGGTCCACTCCATAAGGATCGAAAATCAACGGGGTAATCAGCAGAGCTATCCATAAAAGGATCGGGATGCTACGCCGGCAAAGCCGCGCCTGCCAGCTCCACTCCAATTCCAGAGATCTGTGTTCATTCAGGCCCTTCACCGCTGCATCCCGTTTATGGCTTTTCCAGTATAAACCCTTTGGGCAAACTGGGCTTTTGCCCCCTATCTTTTCCAGGCGGAAAATTTCCCTCTTGATACAATGTACTATCCGGTAAAACCCGAAGTCCTTCTTTCTGGATCACGAAACGATCGGTGCCCGGGTCGAGTTCAAAATGCATACGGCGCTTTCGGGCCTCGGCTATGTAAGAACCGGTTGAAAGCCTGAACTCATCCATGGGAGTAACGATAATCGCGGATTCGCCGCCTACGGGGCACTTATACTCGCAGTATCCGCAACCATTGCACTGCTCTTCGATGACGAAAGGACGTCTCACACCATCCACCACGCGGAAAACAATAGCATTATATGGGCAGACCTCATCGCAGATCAAGCAAATACGATTTCTCTCCCATACCAGGCACCGATCCTTGAGAATCACCGCTGTGCCCACCTTGGCATGTTTTCTCTCCTCCATATCCAGTGCTCTAATGGCGCCTGCGGGGCATACCAGGCCGCAGACATTGCATATTTGTTCGCAGGGGGCAAGGCGGAGGTCCATCCGCGGCGCCCATATTCCCTCGGAGCCTGCCTCCCAGAGGCTGGGCTGAAGCGTATTGGTCAGGCAAGCTCTCATACACTGGCCGCAGCGTATGCAGCGTCGGAGAAACTCCCTTTCGGGGACGGCACCTGGAGGCCGAATGATGGCATCGCTTCTGCGACTCCGATAGGGCACAGTGCTATGAAAGAATGATAGCGCCAACCCTCCTGTCACTCCCCAGAGAAACATCCTGCGAGAAGGATTCCATGGCGCCAACCGCGTTGATTGCGCCTTATGCCGGGCAAATTCGAACGAAATCACCCCAACGGGACAAACTTCTCCGCATATCCGGCACAGTGTGCATTCCTCCCAGCGAAGCTTCCGGGGATCTTCCCCAATAGCCTCCATGGGACATTGGCGCTGGCAATCACCGCATTCCGTGCATTCGTCTTCCACTTTTCGACGGAAAGGGGCCCACTTAGAAAAAAGCCCTAAAAGCGCTCCAAGTGGACATGTGGTCCGGCACCAGAACCGGCGGCCAAAACGACCAGCCAGAAGAACGACGATCACCAGGATGGCAGCCATCATGTTCGTAAAAAAAAGGGGTTGATGAAAGTAGGAATGAGAAAGGGCAACCCATCCCAGGGCCTCTGCCGCAGGCCGAACAGCATCAAGCCCCAGATTAGCAACCATGACCCACAGGGGGTAGATTACCAGGGCATATACGCGCGTCAGAAGTGCAATGGGGTCTACCCAGTAAACTCCATTCCATCCGGCCAGACTCCCAGCGCCTAAACCCGCAAGGAGATAAAATTTCAAGTATCGCAACCGTCCCGCAGGTTTCATGCCAGCATGTGGATGATTCCTCCATCTATCTGTAAGATCGATCAGAGTGCCCAGAGGGCAGAGATAGCTGCAAAAAAAACGCCCCAATATCAATGTAGCCATGATCACAGCCAGGGCAGGCCAGAGGGAAATTGCCAGACGTTTTGTGGAAAGGATGATGGAAGCAATAACAAGCGGGTCCGCCTTGAGAAATGCATGTGTGGGCACCCGCTCTTCCAGAGGATAGCGTGCCAGACAAAACAGCAGAGTGAACACTGCCAGGGAGATGATCTGAATGCGGTATCTCAATCCAAAACCTTCCGGACCCGCACTTTCGTTAAATCCATCTCTCCCAGGCCCATTCGGTGCGCGGCCACGATGTGGCGGACCTGCCTGCCCTCGAATCGTGCGCCATACCAAGGGGCCAGGGCAACAGCATAAGCGTCTACGGCCACGGGGTCTTCACCAGCTACAATGGTATCCAGTCTCAGGAGCCGACCCGGGCCTGAGGGGCCCCCCTGGATCATCACCCGCGTGGCATCGACCATTGTTAAATTGGCACGCAGTACAGAGGAAAGGTCCGCGATAGCCTGATTAATATCATAAATTGAGTGGAAAGAGTAACGATCCCAGATAACTCCCATGAGATTTTTCATGCCCAATGTCACCCCAGTTGACATATGGGACTTTGCCACCGGGGCGTTGATGAATACGTTAGAGTCAATAACATCGCGCAGGATCTCAACACTTGTGAGTTGCTCGCCTTTGGGGACATCCACTTTACGGAAAAACTTAGGAGCGTCCAAAACAAAAGCGTGCGTTTTTGGGATTCCTTTAACGGAATCTCGGATACCTGACTTTTCAAGGCAAACCCTCGGCTCCCGTATTGGGTGGTCCAACACCAGTACCTGAGTGGCCCCTGCCTGAATACATTGCCTGGCCAGCTCAGCAATGACCTCCGGGTGAGTCGTACTCCCCCATGATGGCGGATTAGGGAATCCAATGTTTGGCTTGATTACCACACGATCCCCTCTGGAGACGTAACGCTCCATGCCTCCTAACAACTGGATGGCACGTCTCACTCCCTCAGCCGGGCCTTTCCGCCTGACCACAACCAACTCTGGTGAGTTTACCGCCCGGACTGATGAGCTGGGAGACGCCATCGCGACAGCGCTCCCAATCACCACTCGAGCGGCTCCCTGTAGAAACTCTCTGCGATCCATCAAACTCATTTTAGATACCTTCTCATCGGTCATCAAAAGGCACTTGAAAAACCTGAGCCCGGTTTATTCCAGTTCTTTTATTCTCTCCTTGGCCGAATTGATTTATCGAGGTCAGGATTATCTTTCGTCCTTAATACACCCAAGACACCTGAGCATAAGTGGCACAGAATATAATGGTCGTTCGAGCTGGCATGGCTTTCTTTTTGATGACGAACCAATATTTCCTAGGTCTCACTCAAGGGCAGTTTTCGTTGGCAATCATGTTTTTTCATGCGGATCGAAAAGCTTTCGGTGCTCTTCCAGGGCATACCTATCCGTCATGCCAGCCAGGTAATCGCATATGACCAACTCGGGCTCTTCCTGCAATGTCCTCCGGAAAAAATGAGGTGGAAGCTGGTTTATATTCTTCCGGTAAGACTGGAAAAGTGCCTCCAGAATCATTTCGGCCTTTTGAGCCATACGCACTACTCGATAATGCCGATAAAGATGTTCTAGAAGAAACTCTTTGAGTGCCTGATTTTTTCTATGCATTTCCGGGCTGAAAGAAACGATGGCTTTTTGGCTATTCCGAATATCTTCTACGTTGCGAACTCCCAAATTCATAATATTTCTCTCAATCTGGTGGATCACATCAGTGACCTGCATGTTGATGAGAGATCGAATGCACTGGTGTTTATGTATTTCAAAATCTGCATCCAAATAATCGCTGCAAATCCTGGCGTAAGTCTCCTCCCAAAGTTCAATCCCACGCAGATCTTCCGCTCTAATGAGGGAGGAGGTGAGACCGTCATCAAGGTCATGGTTATTGTATGCGATCTCGTCAGCAATATCCACTATCATGGCTTCCAGGCTGGGCCTTTTAAGAGGATCGAACCGATTACTCACAGGACGGTCATATTCCGTACCATGTTTTATGATCCCTTCCCGCACTTCCCATGTAAGATTAAGCCCCGGAAACTGTGGATATCGTCTCTCCAGAACCTCCACCACGCGAAGCCCCTGACGGTTGTGCTCAAAACCACCGTGCCCTTCCATGAGCCGGTTCAGTGCCCGTTCCCCTGAGTGACCAAATGGGGTGTGTCCGAGATCGTGGGCCAAAGCAATGGCCTCAGCCAGCTCTTCGTTGAGCCGGAGTATTCGGGCTATGCTCCGGGTGATCTGCGCAACCTCGATAGTATGGGTCAAACGGGTACGGTAATAATCACCTTCGTGGTTGACAAAGACCTGGGTTTTATATTCCAGACGGCGGAACGCTGAGCAGTGGATGATCCTATCGCGGTCACGAACAAAAGCCGGGCGAAGAGGGTGCTCTTCCTCTGGATAATCGCGCCCTCGGGTATCACTGCTTCGGTGAGCATAAGGAGCCAGATGCTCATGCTCTACCCTTTCCAGTTCCTCACGAACTAACATGGCTTCCAGTAAAATTCTCGCCCGGGAAGGCTAAATCTTTATGAGGGGTCTTGGGGCAAAGCACCACCAGGCATCGTCCAGGATGCCGCAAAGGTTGATGCTAGTGCCTGCTTTATACCTTTTCCTATTCCCCGGTAGATAAATCCGTGGGACTCGGCAAAATCTCTGGGTATGACATTCCGGCCATCCACGATGAAGGGGGTGCGCATGAGTTGACGGAGATGAGCTAAGTCCATATGGAAATATTCTCTGTGCTTAGTGACGATGGCCATGCAGTCCGCCTCCAGCAGGACATCATCCAGATCGCGCGTCAGCGGAACACAGGAAAAGTCGGAATTACGAACGTGGGGGTCGTGAGCTACAGCGCGGATTTCCTCTGAGGTCAGCTCTTCTATAAGGGAAAACACCGGGGAGTTACGTGTATCATCGCTATCCTCCAGGTATGCTACTCCCAATATGGCCACCCGCGCATCCGGAAGCTGTACTCCAAGCTCTCGGAGCCCACCTATAATTAAACCAGCCATGTGGAACGGCATAAAATCGTTGATGTGTCGCGCCAACCGAATGAAAGAGGTCTCCATGGGCCATTTGCCATATCGCTGCAGACCGTAGCGCAACAACCAGGTATCTTTAGGAAGGCAGTGCCCACCCACTCCTGAGCCAGGAAGGTGCATATGTCGCTCGGCCCTGGAGTTGATCAATTCCCGGATCTTGAAGACATCCACCCCGAGGTTCTCCGCGATAAGAGCCATCTCGTTGGCAAATGCAATGTTCACATCTCTATATGCGTTTTCCATAGTTTTTGCGACCTCGGCCGTGAGCACGTCGGTTGAAAAGATTGCTGCCCGCACAATTTTTTTGTATATCTCTACAGCCAGCCGCTCGCTCTCCGGGCATATACCTCCAACGATTCGAGGAAGCTCCTGGATGTACTGGATTAGCCTGCCCGGCATAACTCGTTCATAAGAGTATGCAAGGTAAAAATCTTTACTGCCTTTCTTGCCGGATTCACGCTCCAGGATGGGCTGTACCACGTGTTGGGTGGTACCCGGCGCCACAGTGGATTCAATGATGACCAGTGCTTCGCGCTTAAGATAGCGTCCCACCTGATAGCAAACTTCTTTCAGAGATTCGTATCTGGGCCGCTGATTCTTACCTTCTGTGGGGGTTTGCACGTCGATCAGGATGATATCCATGTCCCTGATGACCGAAAAATCATCGGTGACTCTAAAGCTCCCTTTGGCCACCACCTTTGCAATGAGCTCTTCCAGCCCCGGCTCATTCCCCTCTATGGGAGACCGGCCAGCGTTAAGGACTTCAATTTTCCAGCCCGATCGCCGGGATCGTCGCTGAATCCCGGTTACGTCAAAGCCATCAACATCGGCTAAAAGGACTGCACATGGGATTCCCACGTAACCCATACCGATGACGGCGATTCTCTTTTCGATTTTCATGGCGACAGCTCCATTAGCGCCTTTCCATTCAGTAACGTGAAATTTTGACAATCATAAAATGCCTTGGCGCCGGTCGATAATCCGATTACCATCTCGAAGGTATTCCCTAATGGTATCGGCCTCTACAAGCCGGATCCGTGCAGGTAAAAGGAGCGTTTCCTCAATCTCTCGCTGGATTCGACGGATCATCCTGGCCATCTCTTTCATTTCGTCCGAGAATATGTCCTCTCGCATTTCCACCCATATCTCCATAACATCCAGATGCTGCTCGCGATCAAGAAAAACGAGAAAATTTGGCCTCACCTTCTTTAATTGTCGAAGGATCATCTCGATTTTGTTCGGATTGACAAGTGTGCCCCGAACCACCGCTCCCTGATCAGTTCTCCCAGCTATGGGTTCCATACGTATCAGAGTTCGGCCGCATGAACATGCCTCAGGCCTAAGGCGGGTAAAGCTTTTGGTTCGATAACGAATCAAAGGAAAGGCCTGAGTCATCACCGTTGTCAGGATAAGCTCACCCAGTTCCCCGGGTAAAACAGGCTCTCCAGTCTTGGGATCCACCAACTCGGGAATGAAATGATCCTCGCAGATGTGCAATCCCTGCCGCTGTTGACACTCGAAAGCCACTATTGATGGAATAATGTCGTGAATGCTGTAGAGACCAGAGGCCCTAACATAAAGTGTCTCCTCGATCCTGGATCTTACCTCCTCGATCAAGGGCTCCCCTATCAGCAGGGCCTTTTTCAGGGACAGTGTGTTTGGATTGATCCCCATTTCGTGGATGACGCTTCCCAGATGTAGCGCATATGATGGGGAGGCAACAAGGACCGTCACGCGGTAGTCCTGCAGGACCATCGCCCTCTTGTAAGCATTAACACTGGAGGTTGAAATATAAGCTGCGCCCAATTGCTCAACGGCGCTCTGGATCTGTTGACCTAAATTGGCCAGGCCATGGTCGAGACAGGACTGGACAATGTCTTCCTCTGTCACACCCCCCGCCGCCAAGGCCCGGCAACCCAGCTCGTTCCAATTCTTGACATCATTGCGCGTATATCCTACTACCACAGGGACCGAGCTATTTCCCATAGACGTGTGAATGCGAACAATATCGTGCAGGGGGACTGCGAATATACCGAATGGATAGTTCTCGATAAGGTCTTCATCCACTATGAACGGAAGGATTGTTAAATCCTTCAGGCTTTGTATCCGAGTGGGGTGTATTTCTCGTTTGTCAAAGCTGTTGCGGTAGAAAGAAACATTTTTATAAGCGCGGTTAATGGTGGACTGGAACATTTCCAGTTGTAAATGTTCTAATTCTTGTCTCTCAAGGCTCTCTACGTCCGGATCCCAAATCCTCATCTCTTACCTCGCAGATTCAATAACTATAAGAAAATACTACTTTCTTTTACGCAAACTGTCAAGCTAGCAGCTATTGTGACCAAGGCATAGGTTTCCCGCCCGATATTTACCTCTCCCAGATTTCCCGATAATCCTTGCCAAGGTATGCGCGCTTCACGTCCTGGTTTTCCAGCAAGCTTTCCTTCTTGCCCTGGAAGATTACACGACCGGTTTCCAGGACATAACCCCGGTCCGCCACGCTCAGCGCGGCTCTTGCGTTCTGCTCCACCAGTAGAATGGTGGTTCCCTGGTCACGAAGTTTGCGTATTACGTCAAATAGGTCCCTGACAACGAGGGGGGCCAAACCCATGGATGGTTCATCCAGCAAAAGCAACTTGGGATGGGACATGAGTGCACGGCCGATGGCCAGCATCTGTTGCTCACCCCCCGAGAGAGTTCCAGCCAGTTGGCCTTTGCGGTTTTCAAGGATAGGGAATAGTGAAAATACCATCTCCATGTCCGCACGGATATCTTCTTTGGGCTCCCGGCCATAGCGAGGGTATGCTCCCAGGATCAAGTTGTCATGAACGCTCAAGGGCCCAAAAATCTGTCGACCTTCAGGTACCTGGCATACACCTGCCCTAACGATTCGCTCAGGAGACCAGCCCATTATTTGCCGGTCCTGGAACCAGATTTCCCCCCGAGCAGGCGTGATAAGGCCCGAGATGGTGTGAAGCGTGGTGGTCTTGCCGGCACCGTTGGCACCTATAAGGGTCACTATCTCCCCCGGACGTACATGCAGAGAGACGCCCTTTAGAGCCTCGACTTTACCATAAAATGTATGGATGCTCACCACCTTAAGCATCTACGATTGTTCTCCTGTGCTTCTGCTTGATGAGAATCATTGTAAAATTATCAATTAGCAATGCAAAATTAACAATGTAATGAGAGAGAATATGTAATTTTAAAATGCTAAATGCTAATTTTTCATTTTGCAATTATGGGTTGCTGGTCAGTGATTATGTAAAGTCAATTACTTTTGCTAGATCCCCTCACCCAAATACGCGCGGATAACTTCCTCGTTGTTTTGAACTTCCCTAGGGGTATCCTCGGCGATCTTCTGGCCACGATCAAGAACCATGACCTCATCGGAGATGTTCATGATCAGGTCCATGTCATGATCCACCATGAGGAGGTTGATCCCCTGCTGTCTTAATTGGGATAGAATATCAACCATAGCGGTCTTTTCGGCCTCGTTCAGCCCGGATACGGGCTCATCCAGGAGAATCAGGTCCGGCTCAGTAGCCATGGCACGGGCCAATTCCAGGAGACGTTGTTCACCAAAGGAAAGATTTTCCGCCAACTCCGAGGCCCTGTGGTCCAGGCCCACTCGGGCAAGCACTTCATAGGCCCTCCGCTGTGTGTGCCTCTCTTCCTCCCGCATCCGTTGAAGCCGCAGCCCTGCTCCCCAAAAACCCGCACGTGTCAGAAGATGGCGGCCCACCATAACGTTTTCCAGGACTGTCATATTCCCGAAATTTTGAACATTTTGGAATGTGCGTGAGATCCCGAGACGTGCCACTTGGTGGACTTGAAGATCTCGAAGGGAGCGACCCCTGAACCTTACTTCTCCTTCCGTGGGTTTAATGAAGCCATTGATAACATCGAACAGGGTAGTTTTGCCTGCGCCGTTGGGCCCGATTATGGCCTTTATCTGTCCCGCATAAGTCCGAAAGCTCACCCCGGCCACAGCTATCAACCCCCCAAAGGCTTTAGTCACCCTGACGGTCTCTAATAATGATTCCATAAACATTCCCTGGTTCAAAAGATTCGGTTTTCATGCCTACCACCGCCACCGGCTAATCAAATCGGGTATCCAGCCGGCCAAGCCGCGGGGTAAAAACATTACCATAAATAAAAGTATTGCCCCATAAATCAACACATCATAATCCTTAAAAACCCGCAGGTATTCCGGGAGAAAAGTCATGATGCCCGCGCCCAGCACTGCTCCCCACAAATTTTGCCTTCCTCCGACGACCACCATAATCACCAATAAGATGGAGAACATAAGCCCAAAACTCCCGGGGCTCAGAAATGTAACGAAGTGAGCATACATGCTCCCGGCCAATGAGGCATAAACAGCACTCAGAATGAATATCTGGAGTTTAAACCGCGAGACGTTCACACCCATGGCATTTGCCGCTGTTTCACTGTCGTGAATGGATCGAAGCGCCCTTCCAACGCGAGAATGAATAATGTTCATGGAAAAAAGGAAGATCAACCATGCAATTGTCCACACATAAAAGTAATAGGAAATATCACTATCCAATGTAAGACCGAAAAGTCGGATGTTTGGGATATCGCCAAAACCGGATGGGCCACCGGTAAGATCGATCAATTCGTTAAAGGCGATGAAAACAATTTCACCGAACCCCAAAGTAGCCATAGCCAAGTAATGTCCCCGCAGCTTTAAAGTGGGCATGCCCACAACAAAGGCCACAGAAGCAGTGAACAAAGCTGCTATCACCATTGCGGGCCAGGGTCCCAGCCCACAGCGAGTGGTGAGAATTCCTGAAGTATAAGCCCCGAGGCCATAAAATGCAGCATGGCCAAGGGATATCTGTCCTGCGTAGCCCATCAGCATACATAATCCCGTGGCGATAATCGTGTTGATACCCACGAAAATCATTATGCTGAGGTAATAAACATTTAACGGGAGCAGAGGAAATCCAAGAATGAACGCCGCAAAAATTAGGAGTGCAATCCCGTTTTTTCGACCCATAAACACACCATTTGTTCATAAATTCGAAATTTCGAATTTTCTTAAACAGCCTGGGCTCAAAATTTTTTTAATCGTCCTGCCTCGCGGCTTCCCATCAAGCCGCTGGGCCTGAAAAAGAGCACCATGAGCAACACAAACAAAGCGATGGCGTCTTTAAACCCTGAGTGAATCAACCCGGCTCCTAAGGATTCCAAAATCCCAAGGATGAAGCCGGCCAGCACGGCGCCCGTGCCGCTTCCGAGACCACCCAGAACCGCGGCACCAAACCCCTTGAGCCCCATCATGGCGCCCTTGTCATATTCCATCAAGGAGATTGGAGTGATGATGATGCCTGCCACCGCGCCTAATGCAGCACTAATGGCAAAAGAGAACATCACCATTTGCTTCACGTTAACACCCACCAGGCTGGCCGCCATCCGGTTGACAGCACAGGCCCGCATGGCTTTGCCAAAAACGGTAAACTGGAAAAACAAGCCCAGAGCAACAACCACCGCCAGGGTGATCCCTAAAATCCAGAGGGCCTGGGGCAAAATTGTCGCCCCGAATAAAAAAATAGGCTCATCTCCGGAGAAAGGCCGAAGGGTAAATGCCTCCTTTCCCCAGATGAACATGGCTCCTCCCTTGAAAAGAATGGAGGCAGCGATCGTGATGATGATCAAGGTTATGACATCGGGATTGCGCAGGGGATGGATGGCTAGTCTCTCTAAAAGAACTCCAAATAGGGTAACCAGAATCACGGATGCTGTAAATCCTATAGCTAGAGGCAGTTTGAGAACCATGGAAAAGAATACCATTATCATTCCACCCAGCATGACGAATTCTCCCTGGGCGAAATTGATAATGGCAGTGGTGTTGTAAATAATGTTGAAACCCAGAGCCACCATGGCGTAAATGCTGCCCACGGTGATACCAGTAAAAATATACTGTAGGATTTGATCTGCAAGGCTCATTTTATTCAGCCTTTATCATTGAATACGCATTTTCAATTGTTATGGATATACCTGGCGAGGGAAAACCAAGATTGAACGCTTATGAAAAATGAGGCCGGGCTGTTGAAGCAACCCAGCCTCTGGCTATTGGCACGGATTTCTCTATGGAGCCACCACGAATTTACCATTCTTGACAATTTGCATTGTAAAGGCTTCTTTTGTCAGACCATTATGATCTTGCGGCGAGAAATTGAAAATGCCCCCGGTGCCGACAAATCCCTTCACGTTTTCGATGGCATCACGGATTTTGGCTTTGTCGGGCCCTGCCTTTTCCAGCGCAATCTTCATTATCATCAGGGAATCATAGGCGTGTCCGCCAAATGTGCTTGCCTGCGCTTTGAATCGGCTTTCGTAGTCTTTTTTGTATTTCGCCAGCACCGGCTTCTGTGGATCGCTGTCGGCCAATGTGTCAACAACCAGCAGCCGCCCGGCAGGGAACAGTATCCCCTCTGCAGCCTCCCCGGCCATTTTGACGTACTTGATGTTGCCGAACCCGTGGCTGAGGAACAGCGGAATCTTCATGCCCAACTGCCGCATATTCTTGGCCACAATAACTTGGGCTGGAACGATGGACCAGTTAACCACAGCTTGGGCCTCAGTTCCCTTTATCTTGGTCAGCTGGGCGGTCATATCCGTATCCTTTGGGCCGTATGTCTCATCGGCCAAAATGGTAATGCCCATCTTGGGAGCCAGGCGCAGAAGATGTTTCCGCCCCTGAGCGCCGAATCCCGTGGTGCCGCTCATAATCGCGATCTTTTTTATCCCCATGCGGTTCATACGATCATAAATGGCCTCAACGGCATGTTTGTCAAGCTGGGGTGTCTTGAATATCCACTTGCGTTTTTCAACGGGCTCAACGATGCTGGCCGCGGCGGCGCAGGATATCAACGGAACTCTGGCTTTTGTCATAATGGGAATCACGGCCATGGTTGTGCCGCTGCGGGACGGCCCTATTATGGCCAGCACTTTATCCTGGTTGATCAGCTTCTTGACGGCCAGCACAGCCTTGGTCTCATCGCCCACGGTGTCCTCGATGATCACCTCCAGCTTATGGCCCTTGATGCCCCCGGCCTTGTTAATTTCCTCTGCGAGCATTTTGCTGGTGTTGCGTTCTGGTTCCCCCAGCCAAGAAGCCGGGCCCGTAATGGCAAAAATAGCTCCGATCTTGTATGGTTCTGCAGCTTGTGAGGATTCTGTTCCAGAGAAAATCATCATTCCTGCAATGAGCAGACTAATGAGGCATGCCATTTTTCTTTTCATGATCCACCCTCCTCTGTATTGTTGGAATGGTTTATATTACAAGCTCTGAAAAAGTCACCATTTTGGAACATTGCAAGCGACACGCCCATGCGATTTGAAAAAATGTCATGACCTTTTACAGAGCGTCCCATTTGATCGTGAACTGCCCAAAACCGTATGTCTTTTTCTATCCTAACTCCATCAAAGTTGATACACCATCTGTCCTGTCAGTACATTAATTCCTTTCTCTTCTAGCACACAAATCGCCTGGGCAATGTCGTCGAATCGAAAAATAATGACCGCGTTATCCTGATGACGCTCTAAAAATGCATACATATACTCTACATTGATGTCGGCCTGGCAGAGTATCTCAAGTATGGAGGCCAATCCACCAGGTTTATCGAGAACCTCGATGGCCACAACCTCGGTTTTACCCACCGGAAAATTCTTTGCTTTGAGTGCTTCCAAAGCCCTATCAACATCACTGACAATCAGCCGGAGGATACCGAAATCCGTGGTATCGGCCAGACTCAGTGCCCGGATGTTGACGCCCGCATTGCCCAGTGTCCTGGTGATCTCGGCCAGCCTTCCCGGTCGGTTTTCGATAAAGATCGAAATTTGCTCGACTGTCT
>CAZTAS010000012.1:0-6829 GCA_964611635.1 uncultured Thermodesulfobacteriota bacterium | reverse complement strand
CTCAAATTTTTCTGCGATCGATCACGCGCTGAGCCTTGCCCTCGCTACGCTGGATTGTGTGCGGCTCCACCAATTTCACCTTGCACGTAATTCCAAGCATTTCCCTGATCTCTTTTTGGATTCTGCTCTCCAGCGCCTGCATCACCTTCACTTCATCGTGAAATGCCTCCTCATTAACTTCCACTTGAGCTTCAAGGGTGTCCAACTGACCCTCTCTGTCAACAATGAGCAGGTAATGAGGAGCAACTTCTTTGATGTTCATGATCACCGACTCGATTTGTGAAGGAAAAACATTTACCCCTCGAATAATGAGCATGTCGTCGCTGCGCCCCGTAATCCGTCCCATACGCACCAGAGTCCGACCACATCGGCAGGGTTCGGGGAAAAGTCGCGAAATATCCCTGGTTCGATAGCGGATAATGGGGAAAGCTTCCTTGGTAAGCGTGGTGAAAACCAATTCCCCTTCTTCGCCCCAGGGTAACTTCTCGCCCGTATCCGGATCTATGATCTCGGGCAAAAAGTGGTCCTCGAAAATATGAAGCCCATTTTTAGCCTCGATACATTCCACCGACACCCCTGGTCCGATGACCTCGCTGAGGCCGTAAATATCGATGGCATGGATCCCTATTTTGTTCTCAATCTCCTCCCGCATTCTTATGCTCCAAGGCTCTGCACCGAATATGCCCACGCGCAGCCTAAGTTTCTTGATGTCTATCCCCATTTCTTCAGCAGCTTCGGCAAGATAAAGTGCGTAAGACGGAGTGCATGTCAGCACCGTGGGGCCAAAGTCCTGCAAAAGCATCACCTGACGTTTGGTGTTGCCTCCTGAAACTGGGATGACCGACGCCCCCAGCCTCTCTGCACCGTAATGGAAACCCAAGCCGCCGGTGAAAAGTCCATAACCATAAGCGTTATGGACAACATCAGAGCGAGTCACCCCGGCCGCCATCAGGGTGCGGGCCATGAGGTCGGACCATAAATCAATATCCCGCGAGGTATATCCAACTACTATGGGCTTACCTGTGGTTCCCGAGGAAGCATGTATACGAATCACGCTGCTCATGGGTACGGAAAACATGTTGAATGGGTAGTTATCCCTCAAGTCATCCTTCACGGTAAACTGGAGTCGCGGAAGGTCGTCCAGTGACCGAATCTGTTCCGGTCTGAGCTTAATCTCATCAAACTTCTTTTTATAAAACGGAACTGTTGAATACACCCGCTGCACTATAGCCTGAAGACGCTTCAGTTGCAAAGCCTCCAGGGCCTCCCGTGGCAGAGTCTCGAACTCCTCGTCATAAATCATGGGCATCTCTCCTTGATGGTAGCTCCTTCTCAATGAAGTTGGAAATCAAGCCTTCTCAAATACCAGCCGCCTATGGATGGTCATCTCCCATCCAGAAATCGTTCGATTCCAGAGTATCAGGATACCGCAAACCTTCTGGAGTAAGTACGGGCAAACCGCGATGGATCTCCTCACCCTCGCGCATCAATCGGTCGGCCGCCAGGATCACCCCCACCACGAAACCATGCTTCCGGATGGCATGGATTGCATACTCGGAGCATGTGGGCTGCATGCGGCACCGATCGCCGTTAACAGGAGAAATGAATTTCTTGTAAAATCTCAGGGCACCAACAGCCACTTTTCTGGGAAATGAACCACCAGAGATAGTCCCCTCATGCATCCCCTCCACTGCAACTGCCGGTGTCGCGCCAGCCCCCAGCAAAACTAAAAGGAGGAAAATCAATGCCATTCCTCTCATCATCGTTACTCTCCAACGCGGCCCGAAGGTTTTTCACTATCAAATGCCCTGCCTGACTCACAAAGTGCTCGCCTATATCTTAAAAATCAAAACGCAGCTCCAGACCCAGGCCTTTTTCACTGGGTTTATCGCGGCCCCGAAAAAAGTGCCGTTGCTCCAGTTCCATATAATAATCCCGCTCCATCTGGCGATTCACTTTATGAGCAGCACCAAGTGCGCCCACAATGGAAGCGGAATACCATATAGACTCCAGCACAAGCAATATGGCAGCAAGTCCATCATCTCCATTTTCTATAGCCTCCACGAACCCCCATGTGGTAAGGCCATTGAGGATAAGTGCCATTGATCCGTGCCGGTATCGTCCCAGGTAGAACTGGCCCGCTCCGGGCAGAAAAGCTGAGAGAATTCCCGCAGCCAGCGGGCTTTTTCGGGGGATTTGATCCATTTCCTCCAATTCCCTGGCCATCAGATGTGCCAAGTTCTGGAAACGGTTACCCGGTCTGATATCCATCAAACCTTGCAGTGCCCCCTCATAGTCCCCCTCTTCTCCTCTGCTGAGGGCTCTATCGATACTTGCTTGCTGACCCCATTGGGAATCAGGATACCTTTCAGCCGTCCGTAACCAAACCGTGCGCGCATCTACAAATCGACCAGCTCTCTTGAGGCATTGTCCTTGAAGATATAACCCCTGTGGTAATAGGGCACTGCTCGGAAAATCCTTTTCAAGCTTTTCGAACTGAGCGAAAGCCTCCAGCCATTGGCCGGCTTCCATGTAACTCAGCCCCGCCCGAAACAATGCTTCCTGCGCCTTTGGACTGTCCGGAAACAACTCGTAAAACCGGAGATATTCCCCAGCCGCCCGAAAGAAGTCCTTTTCTTGGTACAATCGGCTTGCCAGACCAAGAATTGCATCCTCTTCGGAGAGCTCGGCCGCTATCCTGGTCTTACTAATAACGCGAGAATTTATGTAATTCCCGCCGTTGTCCCCTTTTGCATTGCCTCTGGCGCTGAATATCAGCGCACAAAACAGAATGAAAAGCAGACCCTTGGTCATGAGGCCTGAATGCCGGCCATCCGGCCCAATCGGAACGCCTCGAGGTTAATTGATACCAGCCGCTCGGGAAAGCTGCGCGCGATGGCCTCAGTCCAGTATCGTTCTTCCACATCCAGCCATGTGGACAGAACTCCCAGCAACACCACATTGACAGTCCGAATATTACCGGCCTGTTGGGCAAGTGTCAAGCCAGGGATCATTAACAACCGCATCCCACGTTCATGAATTTTGTCCGGAATACAATCCGGATAAGGTTCCTTCCCCAGGCAAACCGAGGGTGGGTAAATCTCCAGGTTGTTCAGGAGTACCTTGGCCCCAGGCCTGAGGTAATGCAAGTAACGTAAGGCTTCCAATTTCTCGAAAGCCAACTGAATGTCCACTTCCCCTTGCTTGATCAGAGGAGAAAAGACATGGTGACCAAATCGCACATGGCAGGTTACGCTCCCGCCCCTCTGAGCCATCCCGTGGACTTCGCTCTTCTTAACGTCTAAACCAGCATCCAGCATAAGTCGAGAGAGTATATCACTGGCCATGATGATTCCCTGGCCCCCCACACCCACTATAAGTATGTTGGTAACACTCATCGTTGCAAAATCCATTAAAATTTTAGCTCACAAAGAAGCTCAGGAAATTTTCCTCTGGAGCTTATGCCTCAGCAAAACCTTTAGGCCTGGCGATGGCGCCAAATGTGCAGATTTGGCCGCATACATCGCACCCGACACAAAGGAGGGGATTGATATAAGATCTGCCTTTGCGCTTTTTACCCTCGGAGGTATATCCTTCCTCAGCTTTCCATTCCAATGCGGGACATCCGATGGAAAGACATTGTTTACAGCCACGACACATCTGCTCATCCACACTCTGAGGCACACCACTTAATACGCGATTGCGCTTGAGCAAAACGCACGGCGCCCTAGAAATAATTACAGAAGGTTCCAGTGCAGCAATCTCCTCGCATAAGACTTGCTCGATCTCTGATAATTGGTATGGGCTCACCACCCGAACCCTATTGATTCCCATGGAGCGAGCCAGCCCTTCCAGGTCTACTTGAACCGTTTGATCACCTGAAAGAGTAAATCCGGTGCCGGGATTCTCTTGGGAGCCGGTCATGGCTGTAGAATTGTTGTCCAGAATGATTACGGTGGCGACGCCTTTATTATAAGCCACATCCAGAAGGCCCGTCATGCCGGAGTGATAGAAGGTAGAATCACCAATAACAGCCACTACTTTCCCCTGTGCAGCATCGTCCAGGGCCTTGCTCATACCCATGGCATGGCCAATACTGGCACCCATGCACAGGCAAGTGTCAATGGCGCTCAGGGGCGGAAGAAAAGCAAGAGTATAGCACCCGATGTCTCCCGCCACGAAGAGCTTCAGTTTGTGAAGCACATAGAAGAGTCCCCGATGAGGACATCCCGGACACATATTGGGTGGACGTACTGGAAGTCCCTCTACCGGCTTTGAGTCTGTGACTGGCAGTGGCATTCCAAAGGCTTTCTTGATGCCTCGTTCAACCAAATCAGCATTCAATTCGCCGCAAATGGGAATATATGCTTTACCATCCACATGGATTCCAAGTGCCTTGATCTGCTCTTCAAAGAATGGATCCAGCTCCTCCACCACCATCAACCGCTTAACACTGCTGGCAAATTTCCTTATCATATTGGAGGGCAGGGGATAGACCATTCCCAGCTTCAGGAAAGATGCTTGGGGAAAAGTCTCGCGAGCATACTGGTAGCTGATTCCCGCTGTTATAATACCCAATTCCGAATCACTTGCCTCAACCCGATTAATTTCAAGGGTCTCGGCCAGTTGTGCAAGGGCTTGGATTCGCTGCTCTACAATGGGGTGACGTCGTCTGGCATTGGCGGGCAGCATGACCAGTTTGGTGGGGTTCTTCTCGATGCCTCTCTTGTCCTCTAACTCTTCCGGCTCTTCCAGGATGACTGCTGATTTGGAGTGAGATACCCGAGTGGTGGTACGTACTATTACTGGCGTATCAAACTTCTCACTGAGTCTAAAGGCCAGCCTGACAAAGTCTTTGGCCTCCTGGCTGTCGCTGGGCTCAAGCATGGGAATCTTGGCATGGCGGGCGTAATGACGATTGTCCTGTTCGTTCTGAGAGCTGTGCAATTCGGGATCGTCGGCGCTTATCAGAACCAGCCCACCGCGCACACCTGTATAGGACAAAGTGAGCAGCGGATCGGCCGCCACGTTTACCCCAACATGTTTCATCGCTGCCAGTGATCTCGCGCCCGCATATGCGGCTCCCGCCGCCACCTCCAGCGCTACTTTCTCGTTGGGGGACCATTCTGTGTAAACTCCGGTATACTTGCTCAGGCTCTCAAGGATTTCGGTGCTGGGTGTGCCGGGATATGAGGCGGCCACACGAACTCCGGCCTCGAACGCACCGCGGGCAATGGCCTCATTCCCCGATAGAATCTCACGGCGAGTTTTCGTTAAAGGAGTTGATGCACTCACGGTTTCCTCTCTGATTCCTTTTCCTGTTTTGATGCTGCGGATGCGCCAAATTTGGCCTCGATCCATTGGGTCAGCGTGGAATCCGGGAATTCCTTTTTTATTCGCTCCCTCATCTGTTGGGCTTGTTCCTTATCCTTCAGATTCTCGAAACATTGAGCCATATTATAATAAGCATAAACCTTATTGAAGCCATTGGAATCCACTATCTTCTGAAAATATTCCAAGGCCTTGTTGCAATTCCCTTTGGCTTGATAAGAATATGCAAGGCCGCTCCATGCCAGTTCTCTGGAAGGATCTTTCTCGTCAAGACGCTGTAAATATTGTTGATAAAATGAAATGGCCTTATCATTTTGCTGGCCCCAATAAGCGCACTGAGCGGCATAAAGCATAGCCATTTTTGAAGCATTGGTGCGCTCATATTTATTGATAACCTCCTCGAACTGCTTTAAAGCATTGGCATAAACAATAGTCAATGGTGTCTTGTCCTTCCCTGCTTGCTGGCGGATTTTGGCTTGAAAATAACTATATGCCTTCCCAAACTGGAGAGAGGCATCCGCCTCGCGGGTCTTCAAATATGACCTCACAACCAACAAGCTCACGAAAGTCAAAACGACAGCACCCGTAATCAGGGCAAACACTGTGCGATGGGCATCAATAAATCTCAGGCTGCGCTCGGTTGTGGTGATAAATTCATCTTTTGTTGCCATTAATTCTTTGCGACTGACCTTCTTTTTTAGCTTCAATAGAATATTCCTTTAAAACTTATAATTTGAATTAACTTTGGCTTGCCGGACACATAGTATAATCGGCATTACCTGTTTGTTGAACAAGAAACTTTCGTAATATCCGTGGAACCGATGATCCTTCTAACGATGCTCCGTAGGAAGCCCTTCACCGAAAGAAACGCGATTGAGCATTTGATAAACTTTGCGGAAATGTATCCATAAACGTCGAATTTGTCAAGAACCATGTTGTATTATCAATCATTAAACAACCTTGAAATGCTCTAGAGAGCATCATTTTCATCCTTCATATCCAATGCGAGGGGACTCGTTGATATGCCCCCGATCCCGATAATAGAAGTGGGCATGAGCGCCCCTCAAATCGAACATCAATGCAATAATGTTATGAAACTAATTTCATGCATTACATTCCAGAAGATGGACAGCGTGGGATTACTCCGATTGAGGCTATTTTCGCTGAGGGATCTATTCCAATCCAGAAATCCGCACAGAACTGGTTTTCGATATGGCACCTGCTCTCTCAGATCCCTCTGAGCTTATGGTGATCTCTCATATTTTCAGCATTTCGGCCTCATCTTTTAAAATTAACTAAATTTAACAGAATTGTGGTAAAACTTCAACAGAAATATGCACATACCAAATTATATACGCTTTTACCAGTAAAAATTTCAGCCTTATCCAGATTTTTTTATATATTGTACACATCAGACATTGCAATTTACCATAAATTTTGTTTAATGACTATTGACTTCCTTCAGCATATTCTGTATATTGTGGATATTAATTTCTGG
>CAZTAS010000011.1:0-47641 GCA_964611635.1 uncultured Thermodesulfobacteriota bacterium | reverse complement strand
CTTAAAATTATGGCTATTCATGAGACAAAGTACGCTTTAGTCGGATGAACCTTATATATTATGCTCTCAATGGACCATGTGGTCAATGGTTTAAGTCCGTGGAAGTTGAAGGCAGAGATAGCATTTGCTCCGTTAGCTTGTCAAAGGTCTTCAAATTCGCCATTCGGGCGAGACGGCCTCCTGCCGCCCTTGATAGGCACTGCGCTTCAGCTATTGGGCATATAGGATTTGCTGCCTGTAAATCCTGTCTCAACAATTCTCGTTCCACTTCTTTACTTCATTTCAACCTTCCTTACCCATGATTTTTATCTTAACCAGAGAGATACCATGTTTGTTCCGTTTCCTAATGGATACGAATAAATGATTTGCATTGGAATATTGCGTATGGTAAAATTTGAAAAATCGATAAATATCTAATATGAGCTTGAATAATGGATGTTGAGATTATTAACATTGCAAACGCCAGAATAAGTATTGAAATTTCAGAGCAAATAGGACGACTCGAAGAGGATATTGCACGTTGTAAGGGTGAGATGGCCGGTCGCGGAGTACTGCAATCTTCAATGACAGCAAAAAAGATTTCGGATTTATGCTCTAACGCGATCATTAATATTACTCAAGTGATATGGCAAACTCTTTTTCGTTTTGTTACAACCTCTGGCGTCAAATATACTGATGAATTAGCCGCTGAGCTCAAACTCATCGTCCAAAGCCACATAACTGAGAATCTGGATAATATTAGGAACTTTATTCAGCGCAACGCTCAGATAGCTCATTTCGAAAATCTTGTTCCTAAACTCGAGGGAATAATCGATGCTGCATGTACTCGTGCGATAAGTAAAGTTGGCACTGAAATTGATCTATTTGTGTTGTCGTTAAAAAACCGAGAAAAGCTGGCAGAAATTGAACCTCAGTCTACCACCTTTAATATCTATTCTCCTGTGGGTTCAATTCAAACTGGTGAACATGCTATAGCTTATGTTAAGCAAAAAATAAATTCCGAAACTAAAGAACAGCTAAATAAGTCCCTCCTCCTGATAGAAGAAAGTCTTCATCAACTAGATCACCTCCCAAATTATCCTAAAGACGAGATAATAGAACTTATAAAGGAAGGTCAATCTGAAATACAAAAGCAGCGACCTAATGTGACAAAACTTAGAACAATGCTTTCGACTGTAGGGGCTTCTATTCAATTTGTAGGTAGTTTGAAGCCAGCCTATGAAAGTTTAAAGACAGCATTAACTCATTTAGGTATATCTTTGCCATAGAAGTTTGCCTCGACCCCACCGCTATTTTGAACATCGGGGGGATACATAGGCGTGAGATTTGATTTACCCATATAGGATTACCATAATAGTCAGGTCGATTCTCGTTGGAGTTCCGGGACCTCCAATCAGAGCGAGAACAAAACAGTGTTTTTTCCCTTACATATTATGCCTTTTCTTATAGTTTAACCCCATTATCTATGGCGAATGAAATGATATCAATGGATGGGACCCAACTTGAAATCGCGAGGCGAGCGTGAAAATCTGGATCTTTTTTTGATTGTTCGACCAAAGACTTGTTATACATCCCAAAAATATTTCCTTTCACGGTAAAGCCAGCACATCCACTGGAGCCTTTATACATTAAAGTATCAGTTTCGTAATATGAAAGTTCCCGACCAGAGGGATCCGCTTGAGTATGAAAAGCAGAAATATTTGCTCCTTGAAAGCGTTCAATGAGGTCAAATCTCATGCCGGCTTGTGAAAAAGTGACCGTCGCCAGTGGAAACCCCAAAGACCCACAACTTGTCCCGATTGGGACTATGTCTTGTAAAAGGGTCACGCAAGTAATTGAGCGAGGATTGTCAATTAAAAGGAGCGCCAAATCTCTAACGAGGTCTTCTGCAATTAACTTGGCTTTTTCCATACGTTGGCCGATATCAGGCACCCGAATGACTTCAAATAATGCATGTGTGGGTTTAGTGGGATCACCTTCGACATGAACTGAATGAGCCGTTGTAGATAGAACTCCTGGTGCAATCATAAAAGCTGTTCCACTTGAAGAAGCAATGAGATGCGCTTTTAATTGAGAAGTTCCCAAAAAACCATAAATTGAATTTCGAATTTTAGAACAAGCTTCCCTAAACATCTTTGATACCTCAAATATTTTCTAGTGGCTAACTCATTTGTACTCGAAATAAAATTGATCTTATCTCTCTTTTCTGGACTTTATTATATGAAATCAAAAGCATAAATTCAACTCCGATTTTAAGCCAGGAATCATTGATTGGAACAGCGGCCATTCATTTGATTGAGGTAATGAGGGCAAATGAGAAAAAGAGCAGTTTGATTGAGAGGCGAGAATATTGTATAAATGAAATAAATAAAGGGGATAGACAATGGAAAGTAATGAAAAATTACTGGGCTCTAATTGGTTACTGGATACTACAGACGGTGTAAAATTATACCATGAAGTGGCGGTTCCATTCAGGAAAGAGGCTGGAATTGTTGATGTTCATACACACCATAATTTAAGGCAAATTGTAGAAAATAAGCCTTTTCCCAATATATGGAGAGCTGAGGTTCTTGAGACCAGGGAAGAATATGCAAATTGCGATCATTATATTATTCAATTGGCTGCAAAGTTTCCAGGCTTTTCACAGGCCTTTGCCAGAGATCCTGACATATCGGATTACGATAAGTGGATGGCTTTAAGTGCTGTTTTCCCCGAACTTGAGGGAAGCCATGTTCATCAGTGGATGCATCTTGACTTGAGAAGATTATTTGGAATCAAGGATTTATTGAGCGCTGAGACGGGAGATAAGATATGGAAAGCCGCAAATGATCATCTAAAGCAAAAAGAAATGCTGCCCCAGGAGATACTGAAAAGCATCGGTGCGAGAATTATTTGCACCACCGATGATCCAGTAGATGATTTGAGCTATCATAAGATAGCAAAAAACATGGACGGCATCACTTTTTTTCCCACTTTTAGGCCGGATGCTTACTGTAATATCTTCAGCGATAGCTGGAGATCGAATATTGAAAAGATTTGCCAGCTGGCCGGACAGGATACGACCCCAAAGGGCCTTGTAGAGGCCTTAAGAATAAGGCATGATTATTTTGCCAAAATGGGAGCAAAGGCTAGCGACCATGGTTTACTGGAGCCCTATGGCCTGGAAATTAACCCGCAAAGAGCCGGGCAAATTTTCAGCAAAGCTTATGATAAGAGAGAAAATTTTGACATAAGATCTGCGGAAACAAAAGAGTTTATTTCGTATATGATGCACAAATTTTGTGAGATGAATCAAGAGAGGGGAATGGTCACTCAAATACATTATGGAGCCGTGAGGAATGCAAATAAGTATTTGTTCGATAGTTGGGGAGCGGATGTTGGAGGAGATGTTGCAGCCGAAAAAGTTAACATCGTTGAAAATCTGAAACCTTTGCTGTCAAGATTTTTCAGCGGAGAAAGTAATAATAAAGCTCATTTAGTCCTGTATCCAATGAACCAGACTTTTGCACATACTAATATAATGCTGGAGAGAGCATTTCCTAATGTCCATTCGGGATTTCCATGGTGGCATAATGATACACCATATGTAATGGAGCAATATTTGCTTCATATGGCGGGGTCATCTTTACTTACATCAAGCGCAGGCCCTGTATGCGACGGTAGAAAGATTTTATCAGAAGGGAGCAGATTTGAAGTTTTTGACAGGATAATTTGCAGAGTGGCAGGGAAACTTGTCTCAAATGGAGAAATGTCATATAAGGGTGGAATAAGAATAGTAAAAGCCTTGATGTATGAGAATCCGGCAAGACTTTTCAATTTATAATTGTAATTCGCAGTCTTGGTTCCGGCCCGATTGTCGCCTGAAAATAATGCAAGCCGGCAACACAGATCCGCGGGTTTTAATATTGCCCGCGATGATCGGCTTGTCGGAATATTATTCCGCAAGTGCGTGCATTAAATTGATTAAAGGATATACAAATCCTATGCACCTGAAAAATCGTTAAATTCGGCGCATGACAGGAGGTTAAAGTGAGGGACCACGATTCAGTAAAATTTTTGAGGGAATTGTTCGGTCTTGAGGGCAAGGTAGCCGTTGTCATCGGAGGCACAGGTGTGCTTTGCGGGGCGATGGCGTGGGGACTCTGGCAGGCGGGCTGCAAGATCGTTCTGGTCGGGCGGAGCGAGGAGAAGGCAAAGGCACACTTCCAGCGGTGGGGTAGCACCTCTGAAGATACGCGGTTTTTCAAGGCCGACGCGACTCAGAAAGATCAGGTGGCGAGGCTCATTCCAGCGGTTACAGAATGGTTTGGTCGAATCGATATCTGGATCAATGGGGCGGGTATAAACTCCTCGACTCCATACCTTGAGATTAACGAGGAGGAATTTGCAAACATTCTGGATACCAACCTGAATTCTGTCCATCTGGCCTGCCAGATCATCGGGAGGCACTGGATTGATAAAGGACAAAGCGGATGTATTATCAATATGAGTTCAATGTCGGCCATTCGCCCACTTAGTCGAGTTTTTACATACAGCCTCAGCAAGGCAGCCCTGTGGAGCCTTACCCAAAACCTTGCTCGGGAATGGGCCGGCTATGGAATCAGGGTCAACGCTCTCTGCCCGGGTTTCTTCCCAGCCGAACAGAACCGAAGAATTCTGGATAAGTCAAGAGTTGAGGCTATCCTGGGGCACACACCCATGGGAAGATTCGGAAATCCCGAGGAACTGATAGGTTCCACGCTTCTTCTCGCCTCTGACAAGGCTGGAAGCTTTATTACAGGAACGAACCTGGTTGTGGACGGCGGTTTTGCCGTTACGTCCATATAAGTTCCCGGAGGAGGGGATGAGGGTTCTGATTACTACCACATCTTTCATGGATACCCCCGGGGCGCATCACGATCTTATTAAGAATCAAGGTTATGAACTCGTTGTTGCCAGGGGTCCCCTGCCGGAAGATCAGATGCTTGATCTGGTGGGCGAGGTGGACGGAATTATCTGCGGAGATGACGCCATCACCAGATCTGTGATCCAGAAGGCATTTCCCAGGCTTAAGGTCATCAGCAAATACGGAATCGGTGTTGACCGCATCGACCTTGATGCAGCCACTCGACTAAAGGTGCCCGTCACTTATACCCCGGGAGTCAATGAGGTCACGGTTGCCGAACATGTTTTTGGACTCATGATTTGCCTTGCCAGAAACATTCACCAGGAAAATAACCTTGTGAAAAAAGGGCAGTGGAAACGGATCACCGGTCATGAACTCTGGGGCAAAACCATCGGGATTATGGGAATGGGCCGTATCGGCAAGCAGGTGGCGAAACGGGCCCTGGCCTTTGAGATGGAGGTTCTGGGATGTGATCCAGTCTGGGATGATCCATTCTGTAGTCAGTATTCCGTGGGTAGATGCTTGTTAGCCGATGAACTCCTCCGGAAAGCCGATTTTGTTACCCTGCACATGAACCTCACCCCTGAGAACCGAAGGTTCATCAATCGGGAGCGATTGAACCTGATGAAGCCGACGGCATATCTGATCAACTGCGCCCGCGGTGCTCTTGTCAACACTGCTGATCTTTTGGATGCACTGAAAAAAGGAGCAATTGCAGGTTATGCCAGCGACGTTCTGGAAAAAGAACCGCCCGCGCCCTATGACCCCCTGATCAAATGCGGCCTGGAGAATGTGATTTTGACCCCCCACATTGGTTCCAGAACCTATGAGAGCGTGGTGCGGCAGGCAACTATGGCAATCGAGAATCTTGCGGCTGTGTTGAGCGGAGAAAAGCCGCTGGCGCAGGCCAATACTCTTTGAGGAGACTGATATGACAAAGCAGGCGATCGGACTGGTGGGCTTGGCCGTAATGGGAGAGAATCTCGCCCTGAACATTGAAAGCAAAGGATTCTCCATTGCAGTATACAACCGGACCACGGACAAGGTTAAAAGATTTGTTGAGAGCCGGGGCTCGAGCAGAAACATCCTGGGGACTTACTCAATCAAAGATCTGGTCGATTCCCTGGAACCTCCCAGAAGTATTATTTTAATGGTGAAAGCTGGCTCGGCTGTGGATGAGTTGATTGATCAGATCAAACCATACTTATCCGAAGGCGACATCCTGATTGATGGGGGCAATTCCTTTTTCAAGGACACAGATCGAAGATTTCAATCCCTGCGTACCGAGGGAATCCATTATGTGGGAACGGGGATCAGCGGCGGGGAGGAAGGGGCTTTGAAGGGGCCCAGCATCATGCCAGGGGGGCCAAAAGAGGCCTATGACCGCCTGGAGCCCATTCTGTCAAAGATCGCGGCGCAGGTGAATGATGGGCCTTGCTGTGCGTACATCGGCCCGTCAGGATCCGGTCATTTTGTCAAGATGGTTCACAATGGAATAGAGTACGGCGATATGCAGCTCATTGCCGAGGCTTACGATATCCTTAAAAATGCACTGTCACTGGAAGCCACAGAGCTGGCCGATATCTTTGCCCGGTGGAACGAAGGAGTGCTCAATTCATTCCTAATTGAGATTACTGCGAAAGTTCTCACAAAAACAGACGATGAGACCGGAAAACCACTTGTGGACATTATCCTCGACAAAGCTGGCCAGAAGGGAACGGGGAAATGGACCTCTCAGAGCGCCCTTGATCTGGGGATTCCCATTCCTACCATCAACGCGGCTGTGGAGGCCAGGATCCTCTCGGCCTTCAAGCCGGAACGACTGGAGGCCAGTCGAATCATTGAGGGCCCTCAAAGGAGATTCGATGGAAATAAGCAGGAAATTATAGATGCAGTTCACGATGCCCTTTACGCCAGCAAGATCTGCAGTTACGCTCAGGGGATGGCCATGATGAAAGCAACTTCAGAAGAATACCAATGGAGCCTCAATCTGGCCGAGATCAGTCGCATCTGGAAAGGTGGTTGTATAATCCGGGCCCAATTTTTAGACCGGATCAAAGAAGCCTATCTCAATCACCCGGATCTGCCCAACCTGCTCGTCTATCCTGACTTCAACGCATGGTTATCAAAGGCCCAGGATCGCTGGAGGATGGTCATTCAGACGTCAAATGGACTCGGCATCCCCTGCCTGGCTTTCAGCGCCTCCCTGGGCTATTTCGACAGCTATCGGAGGGCTCGACTACCTCAGAATCTCACCCAGGCTCAAAGAGACTTTTTCGGAGCCCATACCTATGAAAGGGTAGATAGAGAAGGAGTTTTCCATACGGACTGGCAGGAGAGCTGACATTTTATGAGAAAATTCGAATTTAGAAATTTTAACAGGTGTTTCACAGTAGGAAGTGCCTTTGAGGGGGTCACCCGGTAAAGAAAGGAATTGCCATGAAAGAGCACTATGTTATTCCTGCAGAAAAGCTAAGAGCTTTTGCTTCGGCGGTGTTCCAAAAAGTAAGTGTCCCCGAGGAAGATGCCGAAAAGGCCGCCGAGATTCTGCTAGAGGCCAATCTTAGGGGCGTGGATACCCATGGAATCTATCTCTGTGATTTATATGCTCGCAGATTGAAGAAGGGTTTGATCAATCCCAGGCCCAGATTCCATTTCGAAAGAAAAAGATCCGGGGTGGGAATCCTAGATGCTGATTTCTCTTTGGGCCAGATCTCAACTCTTGAAGCTGCTCGAAGGGCGGTGGAAATGGCCAGAGAAGCCGGTGTGGGCATTGTTGCGGTGAAAAACTCCAACCACTTTGGCGCCGCGGCTTACTATGCAGAGTACTGCGCAAAACAGGACTGCATCGGTATGGTTACGTCCGATGGAGAGTGCGATGTAATCCCCTTTGGAGGGCGGGAAAAATTCCTCGGGACCAATCCAATCTGTTACTGCATCCCCGCGGGTAAATTTCCCTGGTTTTGCATGGACATGGCCACCAGTGAGGTTGCCTTCGGAAAGGTTCGCGCCGCTGCGGAAGCGGGAAAGTCGATTCCGTCAAACTGGGCGGTGGACCGTGATGGGAAACCGGTCACGGATGCTACCAAAGCATACGCGGTTGTGCCAATGAATGGGCCCAAGGGCTATGCCATCGGCCTGATGATCGAAATTCTGTCAAGCCGACTGACGGGAATGCCATATGGAGCCCATATTATTCGCAAATTTAGCGACTGGGAGAACAAGGCCTTCATGGGTCACTATGTTCAAGCCATTGACATTGAGGCCTTTTGTCCGGTGGATGAGTTCAAGAAACGTATGGATGAGCTGTTTGAAGAACTGAAACGGCAGCCCGTTGCTCCCGGGTTTGAAGAGATTCTGATTCCTGGTGAGCCCGAATGGCGAACCAAATTGAGACGCGGGCGGGAGGGGTGCCCAATCAGGGTGGAGGATGCCACTCTTCTTCGCAAACTGGGGGAGGAGCTGGGGGTTCCTTTTCCTGTCTGAAGGGTTGAAAAATAAGGAAAAGATTTCAGACAAGATAATCATTGTAAAATTATCAACTTATAAAAAATATTGAAATACTAAATTTGCATTTTGTAATGAATTCTCATCCTGTTATTCTGTCAAAATCATGTAATCTGCAAGAATAAACAGATAAGTGGAGGAGATGTGTGAAATGACATTACAGATTCGAGATCAAGCATCATGCGAATTAGATCTGGTCAGTCTTGGAGAATGTATGATTCGACTGAGTCCTGCCGGTCATGGCCGGCTGGAATTTGCCCATCAACTGGAAGTCTGGGTTGGAGGTGGAGAATACAATGTGGCCTATGGCCTGGTCCGCCTCGGACTCAGAACCGGATGGGTGAGTAAGTTACCTCAAAATCCCCTGGGTCGCCTTATTTTGAACCACGGCAGAGCCGTTGGAATGGATATGGGACATGTGTTTCTGGTCCCTTATGATGGAGTTGGCAAGCAGAACCGTGTCGGACTCAATTTTACGGAGGTCGGGACAGGACTGCGACCCAGTGTCACCATGTATGATCGCGGACATTCGGCAGCTTCTCTGATGCGGCCCGGGGAAATCGACTGGGAACGGCTCTTCCAGGAAAAAGGGGTTCGTTGGTTTCACCTTGGAGGCATCTTCACCGCTCTGAGCGATGATACGGCTCTGGTGGCGGCTGAAGCCATGGAATCGGCAAAGCGGGCAGGGAGCATCGTTTCGTACGATCTCAATTTCCGATCGAAACTCTGGTCCAGCGAAAAGGCCCAGGAGGCAACGCGGCCATTGGTGCAATATATTGATTTCCTGATCGGCAATGAGGAAGACTTTCAAAAAGTTCTGGGGTTCGAAGTAGAGGGTGTCGACGAAACACTCAGCCGGTTGCCCGTTGAAAATTACAAAAAGATGGTGGAGCGGGTCGTTGAAAGCTTCCCAAATTTAAAAGGCGTGGGAACAACGCTAAGGGAAGTAGTTAGCGGCCTTATCAACCACTGGAGTGCGATCCTATACTTTGACGGTGTCTTCCATGAATCCAGGCGATATGAGCATCTGGAGATTGAAGACCGGGTGGGCGGAGGAGATGGGTTTTCCTCAGGGATAATCTATGGATTTCTCAATGGAAAAAATCCAGCCGAGTGTGTCGAACTGGGCGCGGCTCACGGCGCTCTCCTGCAAAGCACCCGGGGGGATACCAGCATGATCACCCTGGAAGAGGTGTTACACGTAATGGCCGGAGGGACCGCTCGAATCAAAAGATAAATATGGCAGTTTATGTAACATCGTATTCTTTCTTTGAAAATCCGGATAAATATGAAATGAAGTTGTTTCCACACCTTTTTGGATTATCTGTTCACCGGAATCCGGATCCGCTGCCCTATACGAATGGAGTCGTTGAGGGCCAGGTGGTTGAGCTTTCGAAGCTCTGTCAGATTAACATTATACAGGTGGGCGATTCGCCAGAGGGTTTCGCCTTTGCGCACCACGTGATAACGATAGGATGGTGGTTTTGGAGTAAAAGGGGGGGGAAGGCTGCGGTCTGAAAAATATTTTTCGATAGCCTGGACCAGAGCCCCGCACAACCGTGATTGAAAACGCCTGCTTCGAAGAAAGCGCTCATCCCGGCGGTTGGATATATAGCCAAGCTCAATCAGGATGGAGGGGACCTCAGGAGCTTTCAAGACCATAAAACCGGCCTGCCGAGGTTTTGAGAATTTCAGGCTTGAGACCCGGCGCAAATGTCCTAGCATCATTTCCCCGAAGTGCAAGCTTTCGTTGAGGTTGTGAGTCTGGACGAGGTCCAGCAGAATTGTGTTGAGAGTGTCCGAGGACTGAAGGATTCCCGCAACCTGGTCTGAGGCGTTCTCTTTGTTGGCAAGAACACGCGCAGCCTCGTCCGTGGCCCCTCCAGAAGAGAGGGTGTATACAGATGCACCTCGGGCATTGCGGTTGCGGTGGGCATCGCAGTGAAGGCTGATGAATAAATGAGCACCCAATTCCTGGGCAATTTCATAGCGCTTTCTTAAGGGAATGTAATAGTCGCCATCCCGCGTGAGGAAAACGCGGAACCCCCTCTTGCCATCGAGCATTTCCCTGATCTGGCGGGCAATGCTTAAAACAACATCTTTCTCTCGCGTTCCTCTTCTCCCGATAGCCCCGGCATCTTCACCTCCATGGCCGGGATCGATGACTACTGCTTTAACACGGTCTCGCTCTTTGATTTTGAAATTATTTCTCTGGACTGCTTCCTTTCGAGCAAGTTCAGGGCTGTTCAGATCCACTACGAGACGGTGGGGACGACCTTGAAAGGGCTTTAACACGAAGATCTCGTGCTGGATTTGCATTTTCAAGTCCACCACCATGCGCACAATCCCAGGAGCGAAAAGCCCGAATCGAACCCCCTCAACGATCCGGTCCCCAATCGGTATATTGGTTTTTTGGATATTGATCTTCGCATTGGGGAGATCAATCACCAGTCGTCTTGGTAGCTGAAGGCTGAATGCCTTGTACGTGGCCTCATGCTGCATATCCACGACCAGACGAGTGTGATCCGGCCCCGACCAATAGCGGAACCCGGTGATCTTTACGAGGTGTCGGGCACATCTGGCTTCTGAGCCAAGAAGTATAGATATGAAGATCACCGTGGTTAGAAACGTTAGAATCTTTCGAGACATGGCCATCCCGTGTGCTTTCCGCATATAGTGAATTATCAATTGGATACAATTGTAGTTAATTTTATAAAATTGTAATTAATTTATCAGGGTTAAACTTTAAAGTAAAGAAAAATTAACCCAAAATCAATGACTACCATCACAACGAAGCATCAAAATAGGCTTATCACTCATCATGCCATTGAGTAAAGGTCCCGGTGGAGAGTAGTCCCGATTTTTTTATGAAATTTTGCCAGGATGCCCTGTACTGTGCACGGGGATGGATGGCTTTTCTTTTAAGGGTCTTAGAAAATGAATTCCCACAACTATAATTAAAAATTTCCTTTTTCATGCCCCGCCAGATGAGCGGGGAGAGCTTCACTCATAGTAAAAATCAGTTTTTCTTCCATCCAGCATCTCCTCTTTAGGAAGTGTTCGTATTATAAGGGATTTCAAAGAAGGGTAACATAATAACATTGCAATAACAAGGAGTTATGCTTTTCTTGACAAAAGTGAAACCATCTGGCATGATGAAAAATATGTAATGATTTCACTTTGGGTGAGGGCTGTCAGCAGCAATGCTGATATTTTAACGAAGCTATAATTATATAAAAGGAGGAGTTTATGATGGAGAGCAAAAAAATCTTCCGTTTCATAATGGCAGTGCTTTTAGTTTTTGGACTGCTGGGATCAGCAATAGCCGATGAGTTCCCGACCAAACCAATTAAAGTTTACGTTGGATTTTCACCGGGAGGCGGTACAGACGTTATTGCCCGCACAGTGGCCAGCGTTGCGCCGGAATTCCTTGGTCAATCCATGATCATTATTAATAAGCCGGGGGCCGCTGGCACTATCGCCGCCAGAGAGGTAGCTCAAGCAAAGCCCGATGGTTACACCCTCCTGGTAGCAGGAGGAAGCGAGACCACTTCCGTCGGTCATTACAAGAAGCTACCTTATCATCCCATCAATGCATTTTCGCCCATTATCCGGATTGCCAGGTTGCGAATCATCCTTAATTTCAACGCCAATGCACCATGGAAAACCCTTAAAGAGTTCATAGAAGATGCTAAGAAGAACCCTGGTAAGTATAAGTACGCATCTTCCGGCCACGGAGGCATTTACCATTCAGCGGAGTTGGTCTTATGCGACCGGGCCGGGATCGAGATGAAGCACGTGCCGTACAAAGGTGGTGCTCCAGGAATGGCCGCGCTGATGGGTGGGCATGTTGACTTGGCTATTTCATCCCCCGATGAGGCCAGGGCTCTGGCCGAGGGAGGAAAAATCCGCAGTGTCGCCCTTACCTCACTGGATCGTACCCCGCTCTTCCCGGACGTTCCGACCTTGAAAGAACTGGGCTATGACATTTATCTGGAGAACATGAAGGGCTTCGTGGCACCCGCAAACACTCCTAAGGAGCGGATCATGTTCCTCCATGATGCCTTTAAAAAAGCTTATGATCACCCGGCGTTTATTAAGCTATGCTCCAGTCTAAAAATCGAGAGAGCGTACCTGGGCCCCGACGATTTCCGAAAGGCCCTGCAAAGTATGTATGATCAAATAGGAACCGTCATCAAGAAGTAGGATAGAAGTTTTCTCTTTTTACTGGATCACTCCCAGAGAGCATTTCCTTAATATGACCTTGACATAAGGCCTGGTGCCGTTTGTAAGTATGGTGGCGGTGCGGAAGGCAAAGTTATGTTTGCGAGAATAAACCTGAGAATTGGTTTCTTATTACTGGCATTGGCTTTGTTTTTCGCCATTGTTATGGTGCCCACTGTCAGTGAGGAGTGGCGCCAGGCCTCAACCTCCGATGTTCAATTCTTCACCGTTGGTCCGCGGTTCTTCCCATATCTTTCTGCAGGAATAATGGGCTTTCTGTCCATTATGCTGATCCTTGAGAGCTGGTTGCGAATCCGTTCAGGACTTGCTAAATCCCGCTGGGTATTCCCTACCGAGAGACTCAAGCCGGTCATCACATCCATATGTATCGGGATCGCATATATAGCAGTACTGTCGCCTCTGGGAGTGATCCCTGCAACGCCGCTGTGTCTGGTGGTCTACTTCTGGTATTTTGGCCTTCGCCGATGGAAATGGATTATCATCCTCCCTATTGGAATCACTGCCATTATTTACATTTGCTTTGAGAAGCTCATGATGGTCCCACTTCCTATGGGTTTACTGGAATATTAAGATTGACTCATGGAACTTCTCATAAAAGAATTCTTTGTAGCCATCCAGGGCAGCAACCTGGTGATAATGTTCATAGCCACGGTGGTCGGCATCCTTATAGGGGCTACCCCAGGCCTGACCGTTAACATGGCGGTGGCCCTGGCCGTGCCCCTGACTATCCACTTTTCTCTGGCCCCCTCGCTGTGCATGTTGTTTGCCCTGTATTGTTCGGGTATTTATGGGGGCTCCGTTTCGGCTATCCTTGTGAACACGCCGGGCACTCCTGCAGCAGCAGCCACCACGCTGGACGGCTATGTCATGGCCCAGCAGGGAAAAGCTGGCAAGGCCCTGAAGATGGCGCTGTTCGCTTCGTTCATGGGGGGAATCATCAGCATCGTGATCCTGGTGCTCGTTGCCGAACATCTTGCCGCTTTTGCGCTGAAGTTTGGCCCGGCCGAGCGCACCACTCTGTTGTTCTTCGCCCTCACCATCGTTGGAGTACTCTCCGGCCGATCTATGCTCAAAGGGTTGCTGTCCGGCAGCATTGGGCTGATCGTTGCCACTGTGGGAGCTGATCCCATGCTGGCCATTCCACGTTTCACATTCGGTATGCTGGAACTGGAGGACGGATTCAGCTATATACCGCTGCTTATCGGGCTTTTCGCCATTTCGGAGATGCTGTTGCAGACCGAGGACCGGATGCAAACCAGTATAAAAGCAGCTTACAAAGATTCAATCAGCCGGGATGATAGCCGGTTGACATGGGCGGACATCACTTTGAGCTGGAAAACCATCATCCGCAGCGGTCTTTTTGGGACGTTCATCGGATGCATGCCAGGTATCGGGGCTGCCGTTGCCTGCTTCTTTGGTTACGGCGAAGCGAAGCGTGCTTCCAAGCATCCGGAGCAATTTGGCAAAGGTACAGTGGAGGGCGTGGCCGCGGCAGAGGCCGCCAATAACGCGGTAACCGGATCGGCTCTGATCCCTTTACTATCACTTAGTATTCCCGGGGACACGGTGACTGCTATTCTATATGGAGCACTCTTGATTCAGGGTGTAACGCCCGGGCCTCTCATATTCCAGCATCAACTGGATGCCGTATATTTAATATACATCTCTTTGACGCTTGCAAATATCTTCATGGTGGGAACGGCATTATCATTCATGACTTTTTTCAGACGCGTAACGGAAATACCCAGGAGGATCCTGTTCCCCATTATATTCGTTTTTTGCGTTATAGGATCGTTTTCCATTCGAAACAGTGTTTTTGATGTCTTCGTGATGATGGCATTCGGAGTGATAGGCTATTTCATGCGAAGGCTCTTGATGCCGGTGGCGCCCATGCTGATTGCGTTCATTCTGGCACGGCCTTTCGAGGAAGCTTTGCGGCAAGCCCTGGTGGGCTCCGAGGGGAGCCTGACGATCTTCTTTGTTAAGCCTATTGCAGTGGGCTTCCTGATCCTGACAGCCATATCAGTGTGGATTACAATGCGCAGGAGCCTCAAAGCCAGACGCAAAAAGGCTCAAGAGGGAGAACCACGTGATATTGGTGATGAAGAGGAATTCTTGTGAACTTCAGGTTTAAAAACATCCCTGTTATTAAGTCTGAAGTGCTTGTGTTTGGAGCGGGGGGCGCCGGGTTGCGTGCTGCCATCAGCGCACATCAGGCAGGGGCTTCTGTCCGACTGGCATGCAAGCTTCCCCTACTTTCCGGGGGCAGTACAGCCATGGGATTGAGCGAATTGATGAGCATAGGCGCGGCCATTGCCCACAGCGATGAACAAGATTCTCCCGAGATACACTTCCTCGATACCATGCGGGCAGGATGGGGATTCATCGACGAGAAGCTGGTACGCATTTATGCAGAAGAGGTGCCTGCCCGGTTCTGGGAGTTGGTGGATCTTGGAGTCCCGTTCGAGAAAACTAACGGCAGGTTCCGTCAACGCATGTCCGATTTCGCCACCTATCGGCGTACCATGGCGTCATCCCATGGCAGCACTGGAAGAGCCATCACAGAAGTTCTGGCCGGCGAGCTCCGACGTAGGAACATTCTAGTGGACGAGGATGTCATGCTGGTGGATCTGCTCATGAATAATGGTCGCATAACCGGCGCATTGGGCTGTGACCGGCAAGGCAAACTGTTCCGCTATGACGCGGGAGCGGTGATTTTAGCTACCGGGGGTGTCAGTGCCCTGTACTCCAAGCAGGTTAGCACCGGGGAGATGACAGGTGATGGAATGGCTGCAGCCCTGCGTGCCGGTGCCCAAGTGGTGAATATCGAGTTCCACCAGATGGGGCCTTCCACCATCTACCCTATCCAGAGCGGTTTATCCGCTCCTTTATACCGTCTGAAACCAAGGCTTAAAAATATCTATGGCCAGGAATTCTTACGGGACTATTTGCCTGAAGGGGTGAGCGTGGAAGAAGCGTTATCGAAGAAAGTTTACCCCTACACCATCAGCAACGTATCGCGTTATGTAGATCTTGCAATTTTCTCTGAAATACAGGAGGGACGTTGCACCAGCCGGGGTGGGATTTATTACGACTTTACGCATGCCGCTAACCAATTCAGAGAAGGTCAGTGCCTGCATACTTACCACCGCTTGAAAGAGGCGGGAGTTGACCTGGCGAGGCAGCCCGTGGAGGTTGCCGTCGCTTTCCAGTGCATCAACGGCGGAGTGCGTATGGCCACCTTTCAGGCTGAGACCACCATTAGCGGCCTGTTTATTGCTGGTGAGGTTGCAGGGGGGATACGCGGTCCGGACCGGCCAGGAGGGAACTCCCTGGGCGAATGTCAGGTCTTCGGCCATCGTGCAGGGATAGCCGCCGCTCATCGGACCAAGGAAGCGGGAAAAGAGAAACCCGATGCCTCGGTGGCGGCGGCCGTGGAAGAGAGAATAGCTCGTATCGTCCAGCAGGCTGGCTCAGTTCCACCCTCGCATCTTATGGATAAGCTGCGTCAGGCCATGGGGAATCATTGCATGGTGATCCGCCACCCTGACGGCATCTTGCAAGCGCTGGCAGCCGTGGAGGATATCGATGAGCAGGCCCGGCGATCCGTCCGCGGCGAAGGTGAGGATCTGTTGGCGGCCTTGGAATTGAACAATGCAATCCTTTGCGCACGAGCAATTCTCGAGGCATGCCTGCGGAGAGAAGAAAGCCGGAGCGGCCATAACCGCCGAGATTTTCCCCAAACAGATGACACCCGATGGCGCAAGAGCATGGTGGCAACCTTGCGGAATGGCGCGCTGGAGTGGTGTGATTGGCATTACCCTGTGACATGCAAAGAAAGATTGTAAGTGCCAAAGCCCACAGAACCATCAGTACTGTAGGAGAAGGGAAAAGCATTTGCATTAATTCCAAATACTTATCATCTTAATATTGAAATTTTACTTTAGGTGGCCAGCATGTTGAATCCATATATTAATAAGGACCGCAAGCTCTTCCAGGATAGCATCCACAAGTTCATGAAGGCAGAGTGTCCCCGAGAATATGTGCGGGAGTGCGACGAGAACAAGCGTTACCCTTCTGAGCTTGTCCAGAAAACCGCTGAGCTGGGATGGTGGGCCCTTACACTTCCCGAGGAGTATGGCGGATACGGGGATTACCTGGATATGGTAATTCTTCTCGAGGGAATATCTTATTACTCTATCGCTCTGGCCCGCGATTGGAACATAACTGTCAGCATGGTTGGAGGCACAATCACCCGGTTCGGCACACCCGAGCAGAAGGCTGAAATCCTGCCCAAGATAGCCAAGGGTGAAATGTCTCTTGCTTTTGCCCTCAGCGAGGCCGAAGCAGGCTCTGATGCGGCCGCCGTGCGTACCACGGCCCTTCTCCAGGGAAACCACTTTGTCGTTAACGGCTCGAAGATGTGGATCACAGGTGCACTGAATGCAGACTATTTGCTAACGGTAGTGAGGACAGACCCTAAAGCAGAAAAGCACAAGGGAATGAGCCTGCTGCTGATACCTCGGGAAATCGAAGGCTTGGAAGTGCGACCGGAGAATCTGCTGGGAGGGCACGCTCTTCGAACATGTGCGCTTTACTTCGAAGACGTGAATGTGCCCGCTGATAGGCTGGTGGGTGAACTCCACAAAGGGTGGATTAACCTTTTACCCACGCTGAGCAAAGAGAGAGCCGCCTTGGCCGCTATGTGCACCGGTGCCTCGCAGTCCGCTGTGGACGATGCGGTTCAGTATGCCAAGGAGAGGGTCCAGTTCGGTCGACCCATAGGAAAGTTCCAGGCCATCCAGCACAAATTGGTTGATATGCAGATCAAGGTAGATGCATCGAGATTTCTCGCTTACCAGGCATGTCATCTCTTATCCCGGGGAGAGCCGGCGGACAGAGAGTGCAGTTCGGCAAAAATTTTTGCTTCAGATACTTATATGCAGATAGCCGTGGAGGGCGTGCAGATTCTCGGAGGATATGGCTATTCCATGGAGTTTGACATGCAGCGCCACTTCCGGGAATCCAAGCTTTTTCAGATTTTCGGCGGCACCAATGAAATCCAGCGGCTGATAGTGGCCAGGCAGTTAGGGCTTTAAACCCCTCCGGTCTTTTCCTCGCAGAGGAAAGCGACCATAAGACCTCTAATTTGAAAAATTGGAAAAGATTTTTATATAATGATGATCAGCAATTATTTTAAAGGCAATTTTGGAGAAACCAATGCAAATGTTATCTGGGATTAGAGTTCTGGACATGTCCATCATGACGGCAGGTCCCTGCGGCACACAATTGCTGGGCGACTTGGGGGCTGATGTGATCAAGATCGAGCAACCCGGCTCTGGCGATTACTCGCGCAGCCTCGGATTTGCAAAAATCAATGGGGTGAATACTCAATTTCTCAGCCAGAATCGAAATAAACGGAGCATGACTCTTAACCTCCGGGATCCCAAGGGCAAAGAGATCTTTTTCCGCCTTGTCCCCACCGCTGATGTGGTGGTGGAGAACTTCCGCCCCAGCACTGTATCTAAACTGGGGGTCGATTATGAAAGCGTGCGGAAGGTCAAGCCGGATATCATATATGTATCCATCTCTGCCTTCGGGCAGACGGGGCCATACAGCATGCTTCCGGCCAATGACCCTGTCATCCAGGCCATCGGAGGACTGATGGCTATGACCGGAGAGCGTGGAGGAGGCCCTGTCCGGGTGGGTAACCCGGCGCCCGACTTCGGTACCGCCGCTCTGATGGCTTATGGAATCATGGCCGCCTTAATTCACCGCCACCGGACAGGAAAAGGGCAAAAGATAGAGCTGTCCTTGCTTGACACTACTCTCTTCTCCCTGATTCCTAGGGATGGGGAGTATTTCGCCACCGGGCAGTCACCTCCCAGGATGGGAACCGCCCATGCTAGCTTCGCTCCCAGCCAGGGTTTCGAAACGAGTGATGGAAAGCTCATTTATATATCCGTCTTCACAGAGACGGCCTGGTACAACTTGTGCGATGCACTTGAGCATCCAGAGTGGAAGGATGATCCCTTATTCCTGGACAACCGCACAAGGATCAAGAATAGGGACCTGCTGGCGGATCACATCCAGCAATGTCTGAGATCAAGGACCGCATCCGAGTGGAGTGATCGGTTTACTCGCTTGAATGTGCCTTGGGCGCCTGTCCATACCCTCACGGAGACCCTGAGCGATCCACAAGTTATCCATAACGAGATGCTGGTGGAGATGAGGCACCCCATTGCGGGGCCTATAAAGTTAACCGGTCATCCTGTGAAATTCTTAGATGCACCCGCTCAATATAAGTTGCCGCCACCGGCTCTGGGAGAACACACGGACGATATGCTTCGGGAGGCTAGATACTCGCAAGATGAGATTCAATTGCTGCGGGAAGAGAAAGTCGTGTAGATCGGGGTTCTCATAGAAAGATAATTTTGTTAAGGAGCTAATAAAATCATATGGAAAAAGAGTGTCAAAGCCCACTTTCCGGTTACCGGGTACTGGAGATGTCCCCCCTTATTGCCGGTTCAATATGCGGGATGCTGCTTGCAGACCTGGGCGCTGATGTGATCAAGCTGGAACCCCCGGTTGAAGGCGATCCCGCTCGTCACACCGGGATACATTACATCGACGGAGAGTCGGTGGTGTTTCTTTCGGCCAATCGAAATAAGCGCAGTCTGACTCTGGACTTGAAAAAGGAAGAGGGGAGGGAGGCCTTTTATCGCCTGCTTTCCACCGTGGATGTTGTCATTGAGGGTTTTGGCCCGGGGGAGGCCCTCACGATTAAGGTGGACTATAACACATGCAGGAAAATCCGGGAGGACATCATTTATCTCTCCCTGTCCGGCTTTGGCCAGACGGGCCCCTATGCCCATCGTCCCGCCAACGATCCCATCATCCAGGCCGTCTCTGGCCTTATGTCTCTCACGGGAGAACTGGGTGGTCCACCATTGAAGGTGGGCAATCAAGCCTCAGATTTTGGAGGGGCCTCTTTAGGGGCTTTTGCTGTCTGCACAGCTTTGTTTAACCGAGAACGCACTGGGCAAGGACAGAATGTCCATGTCTCGCTGCTGGATGCCATGATTTATTCGCTCATTCCAAGGGAGGGAGAGGTGCTTGCCACCGGTAAGGAATTAGTCCGCTATGGCACAGGGCATCCCTCTTTTGTCCCCTATCAGACCTTCGAGGCCCAGGATGGTAAATGGCTCTTTCTATCCTGTTTTACCCAGAAGTTCTGGAGCAACCTGTGCCATGCAATAGGACGACCGGACCTGGAAAATGACCCTCGCTTCGCCACCAACCCCGACAGGGTAAAAAATCGCCATGAGCTTATCTCTGTTCTCGAAGAGCTCTTCAAGCATAAGCCCATGGCTGATTGGATCGACTGTATTCAAAAAGCTGACATCCCATGCGGGCCTGTTAATGACCTGGCCATGGCTATGGATGACCCTCAAGTTGTACACAACCAGATGTTTGTGGATATGGATCACCCTAATGTCGGTAAGTTTCGTACCGTTGCGCAACCGGTTCGCTTTCTTGAAACGCCCCCTCGATACGAACTTCCGCCTCCATCTTTGGGGCAGCACTCCAATGAAATCCTTCAGGAATTGGGTTTTGGATCAAACGAAATCCAGCGGCTAAAGCAACAAAAAGTGATATGAACTGTCTGTTGATTCCGGAGGGGGCGGACTCATTCGCTCCGGATCATACAGAAGAACCATAGCATGAATGGAGAACCTCCCATGAGCACCGAAAGCCCCACCGACCTGGTGATTATCGATATCGAAGGTTCAATTGCTTTTATAACTGTACAAAATCCACCCCTGAACATCCTGACTCGAGAGGTAAAACAGCATTTGAAGGAGGCCTTTATCGCATTAGGCTGCAACCACGCGGTGCGAGTGGTCATAATTAAAGGAGTGGGAGAGAAGGCTTTTTGCGCTGGAGCCAACATCCGTGAGTTCCCCGAACGTTTCGAAGAGAGTGGTGCCCAGAGAGACGCCGATCTTGGGCATGCAATGATCCGGGCAATTGTGCGGTGTCCCTTGCCCGTCATAGCTTGCATTGAGGGGCACTGTTACGGGGGAGGCGCCGAGATTGCCATTGCTTGTGATTTTCGCGTGGCCGGCGAAGGGGTGAGGATCGGCTTTCCGGAGGTCAAGCGCGGAGTCTTTCCCGGCAATGGCGGCACACAGATCCTGCCGCGGGTAGTAGGGATCGCACGCGCGCGCCAGCTCATCATGAGCGGAAAAATCCTGGATGGGCCTGAAGCTCATCGGATCGGCCTGATAGACCAACTTGTGCCTGCCGGCGAGGCCTTCGAATACTCAAAAGCCAAAGCCCAGGAGCTGGCGAGTAATTCCGGCGTGGCCGTTCGCCTCGCCAAGGAGCTGGTTGGCTTCGCTGTGGAACACTCTCTGGAAGAGGGACTGGCACTTGAACGGCAGCGATTCCTTGAAATCTTCAAAACAGAGGACGTTCGTGAAGGAGTGGCGGCGTTTTTCGAAAAGCGAGAGCCACATTTCCGGCACCGTTAGCTTGAGTACGCAGGAAATAATCTCATATCCATATCAGGAGGGATTTCATCATGAAAGTTGGGATCATCGGGACAGGGATAATGGGAAAACCCATGGCACGCAATATTCTAAAGGCAGGTTACTCCCTTAACGTTTATGCCCGCCATCCTGAAAAAGTGAAAGATCTAGAAGCGGAGGGTGCAAATATCGTTGCTTCGCCTGCAGATGTTGGGGCAGAGAGCGAATGCATCGTACTCTCCCTCCCGTTCGACCCCGAGGTAGAAGAAGTCGTGCTGGGTAACAAAGGGATACTTTTAAGAGCTTCTCCAGGTACTCTGATTCTGGATACTACCACTGGCACCCCCGGGGCTGCTCACCGGGTGGCAGCCGCTGCGGCGCAAAAAGGTGTGAGATATGTGGATGCTCCGATTTCCGGAGGCGTCAAAGGAGCCATTGAGGCGAAGCTTACCTTCATTGTGGGAGGCGAACCCGAGGCTGTGGAACAGGCCGTGCCCTTGATGGAGAAACTGGGAACGAACATATACAAAGTTGGCCCGGTGGGCACAGGGCGAGCCATCAAGGTTCTTAACCAGATAATCTCCAGCATACATACCCTGATTCTCTGCGAAACTGTGGTACTGGGCAAAAAGGCGGGAATTTCACCGGAAACATTCTTTGAGATACTTAGCAAATGCTCGGCTAATTCCTACCACCTGCAAACCAAGTTGCCGCAGTTCATCATCCCCGGCAAGTTTGATGGCGGCTTTCGTATTGAGCTGATGATCAAGGATCTGGAGATCGCACATCAGATGGCTAAAGAACTAAATACCTCTATTATGCTTACCGGTTTAGGCACTCAGATTTACCGGACGGCGGCCAGCTGCGGATATACTCAAAAGGATATTAGTTCAATGGTGAACTTCCTGGGATCTTTCGTTGGCCTTGATTTTTCTGGTAAATAAAGGAGTCAATATGAAATACGATCTGCTTCTTAAAGGAGGAAAGATTGTTGATGCGGCTGCGGGTCTGCATGGTCGCATGGATGTGGGCTTTTGCAGAGAGTCCATTGCCGAGGTGGCTCCTGACTTGAATCCCGCTGAAGCAAGGCGGGTGATGGATCTCAGCGGGTTGATCGTGGCGCCTGGCCTGATCGATTTACATGCCCACGCATTTATTGCCGCGGGGCATCTGGGGCTGGAGACAGATCACACGTGCCGCTCCACGGGGGTTACAACCTTGGTGGATGCTGGAAGCTGTGGTGCGGCCACTTTCCAGGGGTTAAAGGAGGTTCTGATGGACCGGGCCGAGACCCGCTTGCTCGCATTCCTGCATATCTCCTCCATAGGCCTGGCCGATCTGACAGTAGGGGAGTCGATCTATCTGAACTGTCACGATCCTGAGCGCGCGGCTGAGATCGCTGCGGAGAACCCGGGGCTGATTGTAGGCATCAAGGTGCGGCAGCAAATCGAGGCGGTGGGCGACAATGGCCTCGAGCCACTGAGGCTGGCAAAGCAAGCAGCATCCTTGGCGGGCGGCCTCCCGACCATGGTCCATGTGACCCATCCACCGGTCCCCTTAAGCCAGATCCTCGATTTGCTTGAGCCAGGGGACATTGTTACCCACTTGCTGCATGGGCGGGGAATGGGGATTTTAGATGATGAGAGAAAAATCTCCGACCATGTGAAAGAGGCAAGGCGTAGGGGCATCGTCTTCGATGTCGGCCATGGAAGAAACCACCTTAACTTCCCCGTTGCACGGGTCGCCCTGGGGGAGGGCTTCCTGCCCGACACCATCTCATCCGACCTGACCAGGTACGGGAGGGCAGGAGTTATTAAAAACTTCCCTAACGTCCTTTCTAAATTTTTGAACCTGGGGATGGACCTTGAGTCAGTTCTGGCTTGCGCCACCACGAATCCTGCCCGTCTCCTGGGAATGGAGGGCAAGATCGGCACACTCCGGAAGGGGGCTGTTGCTGATATAGCAGTCTTAGCACTGGAGCCGGGCGATTTCGCCTTTGAGGACTGTGATGGGAACACCATGCAAGGCCAATATCGCCTTGCACCACGATACACCATCCGCCAGGGCAGGCTGACGTGGCAGTGGAAATAGACAATTATTTGCCCCCTATTCACCTTTTCTCCTGATCACCAGCGCATCCACGGCCACAGTCCCCTCTCCTTGCGGGTATACGATAAGGGGGTTGATATCCACAGCCTCGATTTCGTCGCCAAGGTCCGCGGCCAGTTGTGACAGGCGCAGGAGCACATCGACGATGGCGCCCCGGTCGGCGTTGGGGCTGCCGCGAAAGCCTCTGAGCAAGGCCGCGCTGCGGATCTCATCCAGCATTTCCTCCGCGTCGGCGGGCCCCAGTGGAGCCAGCCGCATGGAGACATCTCGGAGAACCTCCACCAGAATCCCTCCCATTCCGAATATAAATACGTGGCCGAACTGTGGATCACGGGAAAACCCCACAATAACTTCCAGGCCTTCCCGCGCCATTTTCTGTCCCAGCACCCCCTGGATATCCACTTCGGGAAACCGGACCTTGACTGCTTCCAGCATTTCGTTGTAGGATTTCTGGACTTCTTCTCTGGAGGAGAGATTTCGCCGGATAGCTCCAACTTCACTTTTGTGGAGGATGGAAGGGGACAGGACTTTGAGAACCACGGGAAATCCTAGAGCTTCCGCTTTGTCAGCCGCCTCCATGGCTGTGTGGGCTACCTCCTCCGGAATCACGGGGATGCCGTAAAGGGCAAGAAGTTGCTTGCTCTGGTGCTCATTCAGGTTCCGATCGGCTGTAAGCAAGACTTCACGTGCCTTGGCCATGTCCGCCGAAATCCGGGGCGGAGCCATTTGCTGTGAATGTTTCCGGACTGCCCAGGCATAATCGACAAGGGCTCTCAGCGCGTGGGCGCAGGACTCCGGCGTCCGAAACGTGGGGATGCCGCCTTCCTCGAGCAGGCGTGCTGCTTCATCAGCAACGGGGTTGAGGTAGGCCACCAGAGGTCGGTCTGCTTCGGTTGCCTCCAGGACGGGTCGCACCCCCAGCTCAGGGTAAAACTGTGCTGATGTCCCAACTACTGCAACCACGATATCGAAGTTTTCATCTTCGAGGAACAACTTCAAGCTCTTGCGGAACCCGTCTCCAACCCCCGACATGGTCACATCCAGTGGGTTGGCAGTGGATGCGAAGGAGGGGAGCCCCAGGGCTGCCGCGCGGGAGGTATCGGCTTTAGGCAATGGAAACTTCAGACCGATAGATCCCCCTTCATCAGCCAGCAACAGGGCTCCTCCTCCCGTGGTGGTCAGTACTCCGATCCGATCGCCGGCCGGCAGTGGGGATTTGCTGAACATGGAGGCGGTCTCGAACAGCTCCTCCATGGCATGGACGCGCACGATACCCATCTGCCTGAACATGGCGTTGTAAGCTTCATCGGAGCCGGTCAGGGCGCCCGTATGTGAAGCTGCCGCCTTGCGGCCCACCTCAGCCTTGCCCACCTTGAGGACCACAATGGGCTTACCCTTCTCCATGGCCATTCGGGCTGTCTTCAGGAAGGGCTTAATGTCGTTTCCCCGCAGGCCTTCCATGAAGATGGCGACCACAGAGGTGTGGGAATCCTCCAGCATGAACCGTATGTAGTCCGAGCACTTAAGGTCCATCTCATTGCCGGTGGAGACCACATAGCTGAACCCTATGCCGCGGCTGTATGCCCTTGTAATGAGCGCCCCGGTCATACCGCCGCTCTGGGAGACCAGGCCCACCTTCCCTGGTTTAAGGTCCTCCAACTCCATGGCCACCACGGGGGTCAGTACAACCCTATTCACCAGGTTGACCATCCCCCCGGAGTTGGGACCGCAGATGACCATCCCGCTGGCGCGCGCCATTGCCAGAAGCTCCTGCTCGGCCTTTCTGCCCCCCTCACCCGTTTCAGCCATGCCCGCTGTGTGCAGCAGCACCGCTCGCACACCACGCTCAGCGCACTGTCGTACCGCATCGAACGTCAACCGGGCCGGGATCTGCACGAACGCCATGTCCGGTCTCTCGGGCAACTCAGCCACGCTCCCGAAGCAGCGGATGCCCGATATTTCCTGATATTTGGGGTTGATGGGGTATATCCGCCCGGGGTAGCCATGCTTTATCAAGTACTTCAGAGTATGGCCAGTGAATTTAGACAAATCCGAGGAGACGCCTATGATGGCCACAGAGGCAGGATTAAATAAAGCTTCCAGGTTCTTCATTTTATCGTATGACATGCCATCACCCTTTTGCTCTATTTCTTTGTCAAAGTATGAACTATTCACAAAATCGTTATTTTTCTATGTCGAAACGACGATGGTGCCTCTTATAGCATCTGCATTAATCGGGCTGGTGGAACATTCTCGAGGTTCATGATAGCTTCCATTATTGCCTGTGCATGGTCGGCCGGAACAATTCGGGATGCGTTGGCCATGAACTTCCCTCGGATTTCTTCCTGTGTGGCGGGGTGCTCAGGCTCACCATGCGGCAGTTCGGCTCGGTGGCTGTATTGACGACCGTCATTAAGGGTCACAACCATGCCGGCGCCTCGGAGATGGGGATAGGATCGTTTCCACTCATCCCCTGCGCTCACCTCCACCCGCCCGGCTAACTCCTGGATGGCGCCGTCACGAACATTTTCCTCGGAGAACTTGTCAGTAAAGGCGTCACCACGGCACATGGCAAGGGCCACAGAAAAGGGGAGGCTGAACTTGGCCGCTGAGACCGTTTCGGGATGAACCGTGTCGCCGCAAAACTGAACGGCCACTGGGTATGTGTCGATGGAGATCTTCTTGATTTGCGAGGGCTCCACACCTTGGGCGGCGCGGATATTCAGGGCACAGTCGATAGCCGGATGCACGTGGCGGCAGGCGGCATGCAGCTTGATGTAAGTGCGGAGGATCTCCCAATCGCTTCCCAGGCCCGCCACCATGGCGTCCTTATCCACGGCATCTGTCATGGCCTTCAGGAAGCCCTTGGGGCCTTCGAAAACGCTCCTGGGCCCCTGTGCCCCCCGACGTGCCAGCTCGGCAGCCAGGATGCCTGCCGAGCACGCATGACCAGAGTGTATGGGCTTAGCCATTGCGCCGTCATGTAGAACTTCCAGCAGGCCTGCTGACTGTAACCCTGCCAGCGCCAACGCGTGAGTCATACTATCAGCGTCCAGTCCGATGATATTCCCCACGGCGGCGGCGGCGCCAAACGTCCCAACTGTGCCAGTTGTGTGGAAGCCCCTGGACAGGTGGGAGGGATTTATCCCACGGGACACCCGGATGACGAGCTCGTATCCTGCCGCAATCCCCGCTATTAGACGCTTTCCATCTTCACCCATTGCCTCTGCCGAAGCCAGCGCCGCCGGGATGACGACCGCACCGGGGTGGACAGCACCGTAACGGTGCCCGTCGTCCATATCCAGAGCGTGGGCGCAGATGCCGTTGGCAAGAGCGGCCCTGGGGGCGGGGAATTTCCGGCCACCTGTGCGAGTCATGGTCGCCTCTGGTTTTCCTCCCAGATCGGAGAGATAATCCCTGACCGCCCTTGGAAAAGGCATGTCGGAACCCGCCAGCATCACGCCCACAAGGTCCAGAACACTTACCTTGGCCCGGTGAACCACCTCCACAGGAAGGTCTCCGAACCGGAGCCTAGCCGCAAAACTTGCATATGTTTCGGCAATGGTTTCCATGATTAAAAACTCCCTTTCAAGAAGTACCTGTGGGGCAGACTTTCCAGCCTGCCATAAAATAGCTTTGGCACTTTGCATTCTCAGGGCAGGCTGGAAAGGGCAAGCTTGAATGCCTGCCCCACATTAAAAGTTTTGAGGCTATTTTGAGTTCATTAAATTAATTTTCTGGGTTCAAGGGTTATCCAAGTCCGATAGTCCGATAAATACTAAGCTTCCTCTTAATGTCCCCTCACGGCGCCATTAATCGCGCCACTTCCGCCGCATCCTTGAGGCTATCCAGGGCCATGACCTTATAGGTGATTTCCTCCAGTCGTCGTGCCGGAAAAGGTTGGATTGAATATTCGGCACATTGCATGAACTTCTCCCTGCATTCCTCCACACTCAAGGGATTGCGCGGATGCCCCTTGAACTCCTTCACGGCCACGATATGTCGTTGACCGCCGCAAGTGGTGATTTCCACAGTCATGGGCCCCATTGAAGCGGGATCCACAATATCTTGGTCCACATGGACGAAGACCCGCTGTGCCATCTCTGCGTAGCGGGGCTGCCGAACCCGCTCGGGCTCGAAGCTGTCCAGGAAGACCCGGCCGTCCAGGATGGCGGTGGCCACAGTGTAAGGGATGGAGAACTGAGCGTCCACCGTTGGATTACCCCGGATCTCAAAAGGACGGCTAACTATGTCGAAGAAGTGGTGCTTGACCAGATGGACATCCACACGCTCCACGTTGCCCGGCTTCAGGCCGTTGCGCTTTATGCAACTCAGGGTCGCATCGATGGCTCCATGGGTATACCGGCAGCAGGGATAGGGTTTGAAGCTGAGCCCATCCACCTCAAAGTGCTCCCCCAGCCCCTCGATAAGCTCTTCCCCACGATACCTCCCATCCCAGTAAAGGTTGAAAAACCCGTAAGGACCCTCGAATACATCCCGACATCCAGTTACACCTCGCTTTGCAAGGTGCACGGCCTGGAGCGCCGCCTGGGCCATGAAACCCGGCTGCATGCGCTTGGTAAGGGCCGAATTGGTGACCACCTGGCGGGTCCCCGCCGTCATGCTCAGCAAAATCCCCATGGCGTTGACCAGCGATTCAACATCCAGTCCCATGATCCGACCTGAGGCGGCAGCAGCTCCGAACGCACCGCAGACCGCCGTCCTTACCCACTTGATCTCCGAGCCCGCGCGCCCCTCCGCCTTGCCCACTGCAAGCCCAAGTCGGCATACCAGGTCTATTCCCGTGCACATTGCCGACAAAAACTCCCGCCCTGAGCAGCCTCCCATCTTCTCTGCGGCCGCCAGGGCAGCCGGAAGGATAGAGGCGTTGGCGTGTACCACAGCCCCGTCGTGAGTATCGTCGAAGTCCCTGGCGTGGAAAATGACGCTGTTGGCCAATGCAGCCATGGGTGCGGGAAACCGGCCACCCCATATCAGGATGGTGCTCTCCTCCTTGCCGCCCCACTCCCTCACCTGCTCCACCACCTGGGCCACGCCCTCGGCGCCGGATCCGGCCATGCCCACGCCGAGGGTATCCAGGATGAACTTCTTGGTCGTCTCCACTGTTGTCGACGGTAGCCGCTCAAAGCTTGTCTCAAGGGCGTTGCTGGCCATTTTGAATGCGATGTCCATGTCGTCATCTCCCGGGCCAAGACCCATTGAAAAGTGCACAATACCCACAAGAACATTCGGTCAATCACGCTTATGCTGGCCCAAGCATGAAGATGTCAAAATTTTATGATACTCTTGCATCTCCCTCGAAAATTTCGGTTCAAGATTATTTTCATCATTTGTTGTGGCCCAAAGGGCAATGAGTAACGCCTTAAATATAATCCACCAAGCATATCTTACTCTCACCATTCGCCGTAAACGGGACATGTGAGATGGGGCTGGCCGCTGATCCAGTAATAGCATGTATCGCATCGAGTGCAGGGGTTGATTTCATCAAACTCACCCCTAAAGGATTTCCTGATGAGCTGGGGGTCGGCAATGAGAGCTCGCGCAATGGCAATCATGTCAGAGGTACCATCCTGGAGGATCTCTTCCGCGGTGGGCAAGTCAGTGATCATTCCAACACAGCTCACAGGCACGCCCGCCGCTTCCCGAATGCTCCGGGCCAGTCGGCGAAAATCACCGGCGGCTATGGCTCTCTCCCGTTCCTGCTTCGACTCTCTCACACCGCCGCTGACATCAAGGAACCGTACGCCCTCTTTAGTAAGGGCGCGCGCAATTTGCCTGGCATCATCAAGGGTAAGCCCGCCCTCCCGGTAGTCATCCCCGTTTATCCTACAGCTCAGAAGAAAATCAGGCCCCACCCTCTGGCGACTTTTTATCACAAGGTTGAGAAAGAAGCGCATCCGGTTCTCCAAACTGCCGCCATATTGATCGGTTCTCCGGTTGGACATGGGGCTCAGGAACTGGTGGATAAGGTATCCGTGGGCGCCGTGGAACTGGACCATATCCGCCCCGGCTTCCCGGGCGCGGGCGGTCCCTTCGGCGAACTGATCCTCGATGGCCTCGATTTCCTCCACGCTCAAGGCTCGAGGCATAATCTTTAATTCCGGGCAGGGAATGGGGGATGGCGCCACAATGGGCATGCCATCCAAGGCGGTCCTGTTTTGGCGGCCTCCATAAGCAAGCTGGATGGCGGCCACAGAGCCATGATCATGGATAGCACGGAACACATCGGCCAGCCCTTCCACCACGCGTTCGTCGTCGATGCAGGGTGTCTCGGGACAGAACTTCCCCTGAGCCGATACCGAGGTGAAGCCCACAATGATCAGGCCAACGCCTCCCCGTGCCAGCTCACCGTAAAAATGTGTCATTTTAGGGCTGATGCGGCCGTCGGGTTCAGTATAACCCGTATGTACAGCCGGAAACACGATGCGGTTGGGGATAGTCAAACCGTCAATGGTAAGCGGCGACATAAGTCGTTCAAATTTCGGCATCTTATTTTCCTTGGAACCCTTGGAGTTCATTCATCAAGTGGCCAGTATCTATAAAAGCATGGATATACATCATGCCACATTTTATTCCTTGGGCCTCGGGGGCCGCTGGCTGAAGCGACGTCCGAAGACCTCTGAGGCGATGCGGTTCTTCAACATCTCGATGGTGCCGCCGGCGATCATCCATCCACGAATTCGACGTAACATGTATTCCACGGGAAACTCCCGGGAGTACCCGTACCCGCCCATGATCTGCACCGCCTCGTGGGCCACCTCAAAGGCGATCTGGTTGCAGTATGCCTTGGCAATAGAAGTCTCAAGGGCTGAGGGGGTTCCCTCCTGGGCGTTGACAGCCGCCCGGTACAGCAGGAGTCGGGCTGCGTCCAGCTTCATCTTCATCTCCGCCACCTTCCACTGGATCCCCTGGAACTCACAAATTGGGCGGTTAAACTGATGGCGTTCCTTGGCGTGCTGGACGGCCCGATCAAAGCAAGCCTGCGCCAGTGCCAGGGATCGGGTGGAGTTTCCCAGCCGCTCGATGTTGAAGACCGGCATCAGGCGCCGAAATCCGTCTTCCTCCACGATGATGTTTCCACGGGGGACGCGGCAGTCGTCGAAATAAAGCATGCAGTGCGGCTCGCCCGACATCTGATATTCTGTTTTTCCCTTGGAAAATCCCGGAGCCTCATGGTCCACCATGAGGGCACCGGAGGACCTCACGTCCTTGCCGAAACGAACCCAGACCACGAAGCATGTGGCGAAGGGGCCATTGGAGTTGAAGATCTTGCTGCCATTGATGATCACCGAATCCCCATCCACACGGGCAGAGGTCTGCAGGTCTGTCGCTGCGGAGCCGGCGTTTGGCTCGGACATCGCAACAGTAACCATCCCTTCGCCTCTGAGCAGGGGGGTAAGGAACTGCTGCTTCAGTTCCCTGGACGCCAGCAAGGCCAACTCCTGGATAGCCCCAAAGTTGGTGGCCTGGACGCAATCACCGCTGTGAGGGCATACTTTCGAGACCTCCTCCATCACTATGATGGCGTCCAAAAGCTCCCCACCTTGGCCCCCGTCTTCCGGAGGCATGCGGATGCCGGTAAAGCCGTTTTTAGCCAGGATTTTCAGGTTTTCCCATGGGTACTCCCCGCGTTTCTCCCAGGTAAAGGCGTTTTTGGCGAATTCACGCTCCGCGAGGCGCTTCGCGCTGTCCTGCAGAATCCTCTGTTCTTCCGTGAAGGTGAAATCCATTTGGGCTTACCTCCTTATTTTGCAACAGGGCTTATATGGTGGGCATACATTCCTGCCCATCTAAAACTCGGTCGTATCTTGGGCGGCGATTGCTCCCCCCACTCACCCTTTGCTCACTTTATCAACGAAATCACTCATCAGTTGGATATTCTCCGTTCTCTATCTTATACAGCAGACAGTGTTTACAGTCATTGAAGTTAGATTGATATATCGAGCTATCAACCGGTCTGAAGATTGCATCCAGTGCGATTAGCTCTCCCAGGCTTGAGAGCATGCTCCTGCTCTCTGGGGATGAGCCCTATTCCTCCTGGTGAAACCTTTTTAGACAAACAGAGAAGAAATGTTTTATGCTCAACAATTATGGACTTTTAGCACAGCAGGGAAGGCATTGCAAGATTTTTCCTTATCCATTATTCATTCCGATTGATTTAGTTTAAGGGCGGGATCAATATCACGATCACAAGGAATCTGCTCTATATGAATTGAATCCCGATTTATAATTCTTATTATTCCCCCTCACCGATTATCTTTTCAACAATTACGCTGCTCATGCCTGTATAGGCAGCAGGGTTCAGGGCTTCTTTCAGCTCCTGGCAATCAATCTTCCCCTTGACCAACTCGTCATCCAGCAGCGCCTCCAACAGAGAGACGCCCTTCGAATGGGCCTTTATGGAGCATTGATAGACGACTTCATGGGCCTTCTGCTTTCCCGTCTTTTGTGCCAGTTTGAACATGGCCGCCTCCGACACGATTAGCCCCCGTGTGATGTCCAGATTCTTGCGCATTCGGTCCGGATGAACGACGAGGTTGGAGGTCAACTGCACGGCGTTGCGCAATATGGCGCTGATCAACAAGCAAATCTCGGGCAGGGCAATATACTCGACCCGCCAGTAGCTGCCGTCCCGCTCGTGCTCAGTTCCCATAGCATCGAGCATGCTGCCGTGTAAGTTGCGGATCAGTTTTGCCATTGCCATGGTATCTTCGCAGAGGTTGGGGTTTCTTTTATGGGGCATGGTACTGCTTCCCACTTTCCCTTCCTGAATTGGTTCCTCAATTTCAGCGATCTCGGGCTTCATCAATATTTTGACCTCATTGGCCGCCTTGGCCAGAGTCGAGGCCATCATTGCCAAGAGACCGGTAAACTCCGCAAACCGGTCCCGGGCCGCATGCCAGCAAATCCTTGGGGTTCCCAGCCCCAGCGCCTCCAGCGCCCGCCTCTGGATCTCGAGACCCTTTTCGCTTCCAAAGCTGGCGAATGTGCCAACCGCGCCCGTGATGTTTCCCACGAACAGTCGGGTTTTCATTTCCTCCCATCGGCCGAGATGACGATCCACCTCGTCAAGCCAGACAGCCACCTTGAACCCGAATGTCATGGGGACTGCATGATCCCCATGTGTACGCCCCGCCATGGGAGTATCCTTGTATCTTTTAGCCAGATCCGCCAGGTTCGTGCGCACGGATCGAAGGTCTCGTTCTATAATGGAGCACGCCTCTTTGATTCTCAGAACCTGAGCTGTATCAACGATATCTTGCGTTGTGGCACCGAAGTGGACATATTGGCCTTGATCGCGGTGGCAGGCAGCCTGCAGCCCCTTAGTCAGGGCCACGATGTAATGTCCCGTCCTTGCGAGATGATCCTGAACCGTTTGGAAATCGATGAATTCGATGGATGCCTTGGAGGCGATCTCCTCGGCCGCCTCAACAGGAATCAGTCCCAATGCACCTTCCGCCAGTGCCAGTTTGGCCTCGACGTTGAGCATCAATTGGACGTAGTGTTTCTCGTCAAAGACGCCTAACATCTCGCTGGTAGCAAACTTCTGCGCATACATGGAATAGGTAATAGGGCATGAACTCATCTTTTCCTCCAGCAACACCAGACAATGATAAAGGGAAGGGGATGAATCCGGGCTCTGTTGCGCGGTATCCCGGATGCATCCCCTTATCCGGCTTCAGAGCTTGTCATGACATGCGGATAGTTACTGAACTGCTTGCGCTTCCTTCAGCTTCGGGTGATTAATTTCTTTATAGTAGCTCTCCGCCCCGGGATGGAGAGGAATAGGCATGGCTTTCAAGGCATCTTCCAGAGTGGTAAAACCAGCGGTCTTACTGACCTTATGGAATTCGTCTAGATGCTCCCAGAACATTTTGGTGATCCGGTAAATCAGCTCTTCGTCAACGTCCGCGCGGGTCCCGAGAGCTACGATCAGGTCAGTGGTGGCAATTGGCTCCGTGTTTACCTGATTCTTGCCGTATACATCCGGCTTGATGAATGTAAGGCTAAGTTTGGGCATCTTCTTGCTAATTTCCTTGACGGCGTCCAGTTCCATGGTAATCATGTAAATCTTCTTGAAAGCCACCAGCTCCATTACAGCTGGAGCCGGGGCACGGACAGACATCATGACCACGTCCACGGCGCCGTCCCGCAGTGCCTTGCACGCATCAGAATATGTGAGAAATCGGGCATCGTAATCCCCTTTTTTAAACCCATGAGCCGGCAGGTAAATTCGCTCGGCCCGGTTGGCTCCACCGCTGCCGGCGGGGCCCAGGACGATCCTTTTCCCTTTCAAATCCGCCATTTTCCGAATGCCCGAGTCTGCCAGGGTGATGATCTGGAAGCCGCCGTAAGGAAAAGTGTAGATGGCGCGCAGCTCCGTCATAGGCTTGTCTCTTTTCCAACGGCCTGTGCCGTGATAAGCCTCGTAAAGCTCAGAAGTGTAAGCAAGATCCGCCTCCTTGGCATGCAGCATGCGCGTGTTCTCCACGGAACCGCCGGTTGCCCCTGGTGGGCCTATCTTGATGTCCCGCAGGTGCTTGCGGATCATTTTGTATACACCCTGGGCCAATGGATAAAGCCCACCGCCTACCACACTGCCGGCAATGCTAATCTTGGCCTTTTCGGCACCCACAGCGGGCTTGGCCGTGAATACTGGGCTTACTGCCAGAACCGCGACCAGAACGATTATCCAGGCACGTTTCATTTGTCTTCTCCTTTCTCCCACAGCATATGGGCTCCAGTTCCCTTTAATGTTGAGAAAACGCATAACTTACTTGACAGATTTTTCTTCGCTGCGCATCACCCCCTCTCTTGCCGGCATTGTATCTGTTGAGGACTTCCGGCCAGAAAGCACATTTTTGGCGATCAATGAAATGGCTAGGCCCACTCCGACCCAAGTGAATGTAGTAAAAGGGAGGAAAATCCCTATGGCGGATCCAAACAGCACAAAACGCTCTACTGTTAATAACTTTCTGGTCAGATAGCCCACCAGGGCAAAGTTCATGACCAACAGCCCAAAGCAAAAAAGGATAAAGAAATAGAGGGTCTCACCGAGGGAACCATCAAGCAAAAGGGGAGGGTAGTAAACGAAAAGGTATGGCGTCCAAAACCCTGCCAGCCCCAATAAAATTCCCTGGTATCCCGTGCGCATGGGATCAGCCGATGCAATACCCGCCCCGGCATAAGAGGCCAGAGCCACCGGCGGTGTAATAGGGGCAAGGCTGGCAAAATAGATGATAAAAAGATGTGCCGCAAATATTGACAGACCCATACTTGTGAGCACAGGGCCCAACATGATGATCAATAGGATATATGTTGCCACCGGGGCAACGCCCATCCCAATAAGAATTGCGGCTGCCATGATTAGCAAAAGACAAAGGAATAAGTGTCCCCCGGCCATCATCTCGATTGCCAGCGAGATATTAACTCCCAGGCCCGTGAGGTTGACCACCGCAATGATGATCCCCATGGAGGCGCAGGCTGTCATGATACCCAGGCATTTCCGACCTCCATCCTCTAAAGCCCGGAGAGTTCTTACCAAACTCAGGCGAGTGGACCTGCGCAGAAAGCTCAGGAAGAACAATGACACAATAGCATAAAAACCTGATTTTTCCGGCGTATAGCCACTTATCAGCGCGTACAGCAAGATGGGCAAAGGTAAAAAGATATGACCCCCTTGAAAAATGACATTTCTTATTTTAGGGAGGTCAGCGGCGGGCAGTCCCTGCATACCCATCTTAGAGGAATGGAGGTAGATGTTGGAAAAAAGGCTGATATAATAAAAAAGAGCAGGAATAATGGCAATAAGAGCTATACGTATATATGGAATGCCCGTTAATTCAGCCATGATGAAGGCAGCCGCCCCCATGATGGGCGGCATAAGATACCCGCCGCAAGATGCCACGGCCTCCACCGCCCCGGCGAAGTGGGGCGGGAACCCGCTTTTTTTCATCAGCGGGATGGTGAAAGTTCCGGTCCCCACCACGTTGGCCACGGGGCTGCCCGACACGGTGCCGAACATCGAGCTAGCCACCACGGCGGATAGAGCGGGTCCACCCTTCAGCCGACCGGTTACAGCGAAAGCAAGGTCGATGATATATGTTCCCGCCCCCGTTTCCCGGAGGAATGAGGCCAACAGGATGAATATGTAAATCACTGTCACCATGATGGCCAGCACCAACCCGAACACGCCCTCATTGCTCAGCCATAAGAGCCGCGAGAATCGGCTGAACGTGAAACCTTCGTGGTACAGTAAGCCTGGAAGGTAAGGACCAACGAATACATAAAAAATGCCCAGCAATGAGATGATAGATAGTGCAAGGTTGCCGCTACGGCGCGTAGCCTCCATCAGGCAAATCACGCCCAGAACAGTGATGACCTTGTCCCTCGTATAGACAATGCCGATCCGGTCTGCAAGATCCATTCTGAACACAATCACATACCCGATGGAGATCAATGCTCCCAGGATGAATAGCCAGTCAAAGGCAGGCAGGACCCAGCGATTGACCGTATGGTCAGGAGGAAGGGACTTTCTTTTAAGAGGATAGATGTTAAAGATCAGAAAGCAGGAGATTAGTAAGGGCAATCCTCGCTGCAACATGGCCATGAACTGGCCCCATCCAGCGGTGTATACATGAAACAAAGAGAGAAAGACGCACACCGAGGAGATGAATATCGCTTTAATCTTTCCCATGGTCATCTCGTAAAATGATCTATGAATTACATCAAAGTGAGCGGGTTGATGATCACATCTCCTTTTCAGAATTTTTGACGGGATGACAGTATGGGTTACGTGTAAGCGAGTTGCTTGTTAAGACAAAACCCGCAACACGAAAACACGCAACCTATCCTGTTATCCTGCCTGAAACCTTTTGCGCTGGATTGAAAAGATAAATTAAAATCATAAGTGGTGTCAAGTTTTTTGTCTGAAGTCATAAGGTAATCCATGGGTGTGAATATTTTACTTGACAAGCTTCATAATGATGTGTCATATATTATTTAAAAATATGATTTAGGAAAAGGACTTGTTGGATATGGATTCTCACAAAAGTTTTGCTCCAATGAATTATGAGAGAGTAGAGTCAGTTCTATTGGTAGTATTGGTACGGTATTCATGCAGGATGGCGGAGGGAAGAGACCCGTGAGCCGATAAATTCCCTTTTATTTTTATTCAGACCGCCATCCCGCATCCAGCAGGATGGCGGTTTTAATTTTACTGATGTTTTTATTAGCGGTATGAATAATTGATTTATTTCAAAATTGAATCCGCTAGGCTTCAAACTGCATTTATATGTGCATTTCTCAGGGCTTTTTCAGGCTGATGGATAAGGGAGGTAAAGATTGAGTGCTGCTAAAAAAGAAAAAATATCGGGTGCACGCGCGGTAATCCGTATCATTGAAAGCGAAGGTGTGGAAGTCATTTTCGGATACCCGGGTGGGGCTATCCTGCCGTTTTATGATGAGTTGAGGACATCCTCCATTCATTGCATCATGGTACGCCACGAGCAAGGCGCCGCTCACATGGCAGACGGATACGCGCGGAGTACGGGCAGAGTGGGGGTTTGTGTTGCCACCAGCGGGCCGGGCGCAACCAATCTGGTGACGGGCATTGCCACGGCCTACATGGACTCTTCAGCCATTATAGCCATTACGGGACAGGTATCTCGAAATTTGATCGGTAACGATGCCTTCCAGGAAGTGGACATCACGGGCATCACCATACCCATTACCAAACATAACTACCTGGTCTCCAATGCCCGGGAGCTCCCGCGTGTCCTCCGGGAAGCATTTCATCTAGCCCGGACCGGGCGGAAGGGACCGGTGCTTGTGGACCTCCCGAAGGACGTGCAGCTTGAGAATATTGTTTATCAGGAGCCTCGCACAATTAACCTGGAGGGATACCGCCCCAATATACAGGGCCATCAGGGGCAGATCTTAAAAGCTGCGGAAGCAATACGATGTGCAAGACGGCACGTTATCATTGCGGGAGGTGGAGTCTTATCGGCTGATGCCTGTGAGGAGTTGCTGTCAATCGCGGAAAAGGCCAACATCCCCGTGGCCACTACACTCATGGGAAAAGGTGCATTCCCAGAGGAGCATCCGCTGAGCCTTGGAATGATAGGCTATCATGGCACTCGATATGCCAATTATGCTATCCAGAATGCCGACCTGATCCTTGCTCTTGGGGTCCGTTTTGGAGATCGGACCACCGGTCCTCTTAGCACTTTTGCACCGCATGCTCGTATTATACATGTGGATATAGACCCTGCAGAGATCGGCAAGAATGTTAAGGCATCCATTCCCATCCAGGGGGACATTAAGCAGATTCTAACACAACTGCTGGAGGTCATCTCCCCGGGAAATTTCGACGAATGGCTCCATCGCATTGATCAGTGGAAGGCGGAGCACCCGTTGCATTACAACGGCGACAATGATAAGCTACGTGTCCCATACATCATTGAGGAGCTCCAACGAATGGCAGGAGACTGGATTGTGGTGACCGAGGTGGGACGTCACCAAATCTGGGCCTCCCATTATTTCCGCAAGGCGGGCCCCCGGCGGTTCATAACATCTGGTGGACTGGGCACCATGGGATTCGGTTTGCCGGCCGCTATTGGTGCCGCAGTGGGAAATCCGGGGAAAACGGTAGTCAACATTGCCGGCGACGGCAGTTTCATGATGACCTGTCAGCAGTTAATAGTTGCCTCTGAACTGGAACTTCCAGTGGTGACGTTGATCATGGACGACCGATGCCTTGGTATGATTCGTCAACTCCAGGAAGTTTTTTATGATGGACGGATCTTCGCCGCAGAGCTTTCGGACAAAGTGGATTTTGTTCAATTGGCTTCAGCCATGGGGGCGCGGGCGATCAAGGTGGAACGGCAGGATGAGGTGGTTCCCGCGTTGAAAAAGGCTTTCAGTGGGCGGGGACCATGTGTTGTTGATTTCTCGGTGACAGCGGATGAGCTGGTTCTCCCTATGGTCGCTGGGAACTCACTGGAGGAGTTGATCTGATGCAGCATACAATGTCTGTCCTGGTTGAGGACAAGCCCGGGGTGCTCATGCGCATTTCAAGCCTGTTCGCCCGCCGGGGTTTTAACATCGAGAGCTTGACGGTGGGTAAAACAGCCCAACCGAGTAAAAGCAGATTCACCATCGTGGTCAATGGCGACGACCGAGTGCTGGAACAGGTTCGCAAGCAGCTTCAGAAGCTTGTTCACGTGATTAAAGCCAGGAACCTCAAGCCTGGGGATGCTTTCCATCGTGAGTACGCCCTGCTAAAAGTTTCGGCATCAGAGGACAAGATGGACCACATCATTCAGGTTGTGACGGCACTGCAAGGGAAAATCGTGGAAGCCTCCAATGGCATGTGCACTGTGGAGTTTACCGGAAATGAGCGAACTATTGACAGCGCCTTTAACCTGTTGCGGCCTTTTGGGATACATGAATCTATCCGCACCGGAAAGATCGCCATGCTGAAAGGGAAGGCCACATTGTAAAGTTGTTTATCTTGTCTCTATGAGCTTTACGTCTGCCAACTATTAGCAGAGCTCATTTATTATTTCCCTCCAAGTCCGATAACCAGGCGTGATTTTCACGTCGCGATGAGGTTATATTTATTTGTGTTGGATTTAAATAAAAGGCGATCGTTTAGGCCATAAATAATATGCTCAACCAAAAAAACATTCGAATGTCTGGGGTGATAGAGCTTGGAAGAGCACAGGTCACGACGCTTTCTTGACAAAACAAAGAATATCATTTAAGCAAAAGGTATACTAAAGTGGCTTTCTTATTTCCGGGCGGCCAATGGGACGGCCGGAAGCCCCAGACTTTGGCCGAAATTTTTCCTCCCATGATCGGATGAGTTCTGTTTCTGCTGGAAATCTCAAGCTATGTATTTTCCACAATCCAGCGCTATGGTTTTTAACTGAAAAAGGGGGAGAATTCTCTGTGATACGGTTTATCTGGATAACCATAAGGCCTAAACAGTGGATCAAAAACCTGTTTGTTTTTGCCCCGCTTTTTTTCGCCCAGAAACTTTTCGACCCGCCCAGCATGTTGCAGGCCACCGCAGCTTTCGTTGTGTTCTGCATAATGAGCTCTGCTATGTATATTATCAACGACTTGATGGATGCCAAAGAGGATCGCGAACACCCGGTAAAGCGGTTGCGCCCAATTCCTTCAGGTGCCCTTCCCGTAAATTTCGCCTGGGCTGCCAGCGTGGTTTTGGCTGCGGTCGCAATGGCAGCGGCATGGGCGTTGGGAAAAGGGTTTTTTTGGTCGTGTGCCCTTTATGGTGGAGTGAACATTGCGTATTCATTGCGCTTGAAGCATATGGTTCTTATTGATGTTTTTATTATTGCGGCTGGATTCGTCCTCAGGGTGCTTGCAGGGGCCCTGGTGATCCGGGTTGAGATATCATCGTGGCTGGTGATCTGTACCATTCTCCTGGCCCTTTTTTTAGCGCTGTGCAAGCGCCGTCATGAATTGGTCATCCTGGAGAATAATGCCGGTCATCACCGCAAGATACTGCGGGAATATACTCCTTATTTCCTGGACCAACTCATTTCTGTTGTCACCGCCTCCACCGTTGTGGCTTACTCCCTTTACACGGTATCAGAAGATGTTGTAGCAAAATTCGGCACGCAGAACTTGAGGCTCACCATTCCGTTCGTCTTATACGGTATCTTCCGTTATTTATACCTGGTCCATCAAAAGGATGAAGGAGGAAATCCCACAAAGGTTTTACTTACCGATGTGCCCCTGATCATAAACATGCTCCTGTGGGGCATCAGTATCCTCTTCATTCTCTATTTTTAACCAGTCCATATTATGGAAATCCAGATATGTGGACAAGAAGAGCGGTTCCTGCTGGCCCATTCATCTTCCCTATGAAAGAATCATGATTCCAGATCGCATGCTGGTGATTCGGCGGGGAGGGCTGGGGGATTTCATCCTGGCATTGCCCGTCCTGGAGGCCCTTCAAAAGCGGTTTCCAGGCCTTCACCTGGAAGTTATGAGTGCACCTTCCCTGATCCCGCTGGCTACTCGGACAGGTCAAATCCGGGGAGCAAAATCAGCGGAAACCCCGGGGCTCTCAACTTTCTACAGTGATGGACTTTGCCGGGATACTCGTCTTTCCGAATATTTTCGCACATTCAACCGCATAATTATAATGGGCGCTGATCCCGAAGGCTGCTTCTCCGCGAACCTGAGGCAGGTCGGAGCTGGAGAGGTAATGGTCATTCCGCCTTTTCCGCCCACAGGACTGATTGTGCATGTATCGGACTACCTCGTCCATTTAGCCACAGGATTTCCTCGAGCCAATTCCCCCTTGGTACAGCTTCTCGATGAGGAGCTTCAGTCTGCCCAAGAATTTATACTCGCCAAGATAGGGAGGAGCTTATCAATGGCTCAGAGGGAATTGCCATCACTCGGAGCGATCCACCCGGGCAGCGGAGGAGTCGGAAAGATTTGGCCTCCAGCATATATGGCCCGGGTGGCGCAAGAGCTGATTCAGGAAGGGTACATAACCGGAATCCTCCTTATCCAGGGTCCAGCAGACGATGAATATACAGACGCGCTAAAAAAGGGATTGGATGGTGTTCGGATAATCCCAGTGTCGAATCGGCCCCTGCTGGAATTGTCAGCCATTTTGCGGAGTGCCCGATTGTTCATAGGCTCCGACTCCGGGGTGGCCCATCTGGCCGCGGCCGTGGGAGTTCCAACCTGCGTCATATTTGGCCCCACAGATCCACGTCGATGGGCGCCGCGTGGGCCTCGTGTCACTATTATTCGGAAGGAGATGACCTGCTCACCATGCGGATTGGAGATCATGCGCACCTGCACTCAGCGAGACTGTTTGGGACAAGTATTGATTGAAGAGGTTTTAAAGGCAGCCCATTCTTTGCTCAGGAAACATTAATATCAAATTGCTTTCTTTTAAGCACATTAAGCCGCTGAACGGAATTTTTCCGGGGTTTTTGAAATCCGCCTTTTTCTCAACTTAAGGCCGGGGGTAAAATCCGCCTTTACATCCTGTTACATAATTTCATGAATGATTTATACCCATTTGACCAGAAGTTAGTATTCCGTGGGCAATTTTATTGCATAGAGATTACCAATCGACAAAAACAATGGATTTGGCTAGGTGATGAACAATAAGTTTGGAGGGATCATTTGCCCCGAACCGAAGATCCACGTTTTGGAGTTCGTCGGAGTAAGTTGATCCTTTTCCGAGTAGGAGGAGTTTCTGGTGTTCGTGACACCCGGGGTCTCTTTACAGGCTTTGATGCTGGTATTTTCTCTCTCAGGTCATTGAATCGCTTGAGTTCGGCGGCAATTTTACCGAGCGCACCGCCCATAATAAATAAAGAATCCACTAAGTGGAGTCCATTTTTTAAAATCTTTTCCATATCTGATCTCCTGCTATCAACAGGATGCGTTGAAGGCTCAAATGTTTCTTGTTTTTTCTTTAATATATTCGATGACGGGGTTCTGTTCTCCTCCTTCGAACTGCAAGAAACTTAATCCCACTAAATAAGGCTCATCAGGCAAAACGCCCTTTTCAACGCGGATAACCTCACCAAATAAATTCACTATCCGATCCGATTCTGGAACATTAATCTCGACTTTGACGATGGCATGAAGTGGGATTTGCTGCTGGACAGCGAACAATAGACCACCCATGCTGATATCGCGCGTATTACCCCTATCTGCTGTGTAGGTGACGGGCTTCACCACCTGGTAGTGAATGGGACAGATTAAATCGATTCGAACAAACCGGCGACGATCAGGCATGTAAAAGCAGATGGTGTTTCTTCCTTCGCTTTTTGCCTGGTATAGTGCACGGTCCGCGTTAAGAAGAAGCTGATTTTCATCCAGTCCATCTTGCGGAAATGTGGCAATGCCGCCCGATATGGTCAGGTGGCTTTTCAAGTTGTAACTGAAATCACTGGGGTCAAGGGATGCGATGAGTTTCCTGAACCTTTCCCCTATGGCCAGGGCGCCACTGCGCGATGCACGAGGCAAAATTACAAGAAACTCCTCCCCTCCGTATCGAACCGCTAAATCCTCAGCGCGAAGTGTATCCCTTAACTGACTGGAAATGAGGCGCAGGGCATCATCCCCCGCAATATGGCCATATGTATCGTTATATTTCTTGAAGAAGTCCAGATCTAAGAGAATGATGGAAAAAGGCAATTCAAGCCGATTGGCCAGAGAAATTTCACGCTTCAATGCTTGATCAAGAAAGCGGCGGTTATACAAGCCTGTGAGAGGGTCGACGTGGGTCAATCGTTCGATGGCCTCGAACAATTCAATCTCGATGATCTTAGGATTCTCAATTTTACGGTTGATCGTGAGGAAATAATCTATGAGGGCCACTCGAAAGCTTACTGGCCGGTTCATTTTCCGGCTCATATCAGCCATGTGAGCTGATATCCGGTTCCAGTGTTCATGGGCCTCCTCTTCAGGAAAATCGAGGTGAGTCAATATATGGAGAAGTGTCCGGTAGAACAACTCCCCCCTCTGTCGCGCAATATTATGGACTTGGGAGAAAAACCGATTTTCATCCCGGCTGTCTTCTGAGAGAGTGCGTACAATACTCTCTATTATTTCCTGGGCATCCGGAGCCATGATCGCTCATCTCTGGGCTATTTTCGGAATCAGTCCCGAGAATACCATCTCCCCTTTGACTGGTAATGGTTTTTTATTATTTTTTTATCGAGCGGGTTAATATTTTTATCGAAAAATGTATTGAAACTTTCCATTCTGGACGGACGCCATAAAATTTCTAATCATCTAACCACCGAGATCATTTTTGTTAGAAAGTACCCTCACTGTAAGTATAATGGAGACAGAGCAAATTGATTTTCCAGATCCGGATATTTAGATTTATTTTAAAAATTTACCAGTATTTGAAATTCATTTCAACTATTTTATTTATTGGAATTTGGAAAACGGGCGGCTGGTCATCCTGCACAACCGATATAATCAGGCTGGCGGCAAGATGGAAATAAGGACTGCGAGCCACCGGAGAAAGCACTTCTTCGGTGTTAGGGAGAGGGCTGGCCTGGGTTGCTGCCGGCTGAGTTATCCTCAACAAGACGCCGGAATCGCTCATCGGCATGTAATGAGCGGAGATCGGGATCATGTAAAACCTTATCAAGGGGGCCGTAGCCTTTTGCCAGGGCTTTCTCGAGCCATTTGATACCCTCGTCCCGGTTTCCCTGAAGGGCATACAGGCATGCCAGATTGTAATGGGCCAGGGCGCTGGAGGGATCTAATGCAATGGCCTGCTTAAGCTCCTTGATCCCCCGTTCGAGCTGGCCCTTTTGTCCCATAATAACGCCAAGCAGGTTGTGGGCCATGGCGTTGCCGGGCTCCAGAACCACGGCTCGCTCGAGGGCATCCAGTGCTTCATCGCTGCGTCCCTGGTGCAGAAGGCACATGCCCAGTTGCAGATGCGCGTCCGCCGTCCTCGGGGTTAATGTAATAGTTTTGCGGAAAGCCTTCTCGGCTTCCGCAACCTTTCCAATGGACAGCAAAGAGAGTCCCAGGTTATACTGGGCATCCGCGTAGCCCGGATTTTCACGCAGGGCCAGTTGGAATTGCTCCACTGCGCTCAGGTGATCTTTTCGTAAGGCGAAGTCAACTCCGCGACCGTAATATGCCTGGGCCAAACCCCGGGAGGACATGTTGTAAGGATCCATATGGGTAAGGACCGCAAGCACCAGGATAACGCTCACACATATGGCAGCAAGCTTGTATTGACGAATAACCAGCAGTTCCCATAGCCTGCGGAGGGCATGGGCTGCAAAAATCATAAGAAATGGTATAAGAGGAACACGATAGCGCGCTGTCACGAAAAATAGCACGATGCTTGCCCCATAGGAGAGCACGAACAGGACTATAACCAGGGATGAACGACGGGAATGCTTGCACGTTGTCCGGCCTGGCAAACCGATACTTAACACCATGCCCACCAGGCCCAGGGCCAGAATAATAGCGAAATCCAGTGGAAGCCAACGCAGTATACGGGATCCGCGGTGCTGAAAATTCAGATCCTTGTTGTTGGGGATTTCAAAGTTTCCTGCCAGGAGCACCACTTTTTTCATAATTAGGCGAATGTAATCTCCCAGATTTTCCCGGATAAATGCCAGGCCACGCCCCAGCCAGTAATCGGAAACCTCCGAGGGCTTGAGCTTTCTTCCCAGTGCTTCTTCCGCCATGCGTATGGAATCATAGTATCCACCCCACCATGTACCTCGAGTTCCAGGAACCACCGCTGTCACGCCGTCGGCGCGGGGATTGTTGCCGATAAAGAAGTTTACGCCGCCCTGAGAGGCGATGAGAACCAGGTCATTTCCTACCACCGCGTTGCGGACCGTTACGGGAAGGATGATCAGTGCTATACCGATCAGCATGGAAATAATAATTCGGGCAGATTCCCGGAGGTTTCTCCGGGCTGGACTAAAAACGGCCCATGCCATGACCAGCGGGATGAAGATAAGTATGTTAGGTCTTGTAATGGCTGAGACGCCGAGGACGAGCCCGGCGGCCAGCCACCAACCCCATTTCTTTCTCCTGTCCGCCTCCAGCAACAGCAAGATGGCCAGCACATCCAGAAAGACCTCCATCACGGGAAGCAGGAGTTCGCCATCGAAGTAAATGAAGACCCAGTATGTCGCGGCCATGAAGCCTGCTGCGGCACCCTCAAACCTGCCAAACAAGCGGCGTCCCAGCCAGTAGATCAGCAAGCAGCTCAGAGAGCCCATCAAGGCCTGCACCACCCGCACTGTTAAGAAATCTGGGCCTAGGGCCCGATATAGAGAAGCCAGGAAAAAGACGTAAAAAGGCGCACGAAAGTAAGGTTGGCTTTGGAGTGGAGCGATCTTTTCGTCCCATTGCCCGGTGGCGAGTCCCAGGGCCCACTGGTGGTGATACAGGGCGTCCATGGATGGGGCGTCAAAGTCTGGCTCGTGGCGTATCTCCCAAACATAGGATAGCCGAAGCAGAAAGGCCAGAATGAGGATTCCCATGGGAAGGAGGAGAAGCAGGAAGGCATGCCTTGGCCTATCCCCTGAGCTGGAAATCCTGGCCGAATGCGAAGATAGGAAATTGATATCTCCCATGGTCCGATCAATGGAAAGGAATAAAAAGAAAAGCAGAAATTCCTTCTATTTGTTTGTCCCGCTGATATTAGGCTAGCTCAGGCGGTGCCGATACGTCAAGGCAAAAAGATGAATGATTCAATCTCCCAGCATTCTTTTTTTCTTGCATCGGTATATGGTTAAGAACATCAATAGAGGATTCAACCAAAATATTGAATCTCAGCACAGCAGACATGCACGGAAGGGACAGAAAGTGCTGATTCACTATGTGAAAGAGGGATGAAACCTTGACTCTATCTCAATTATCCGTTCTCAGAGCTTCGTGTTACCGGTGTCAGTATAAAAATAGCGAGTCTATCTGAAGAGGTTTATGATAATATTCCATTCTAATACGGATAAAAGCTGACCCTGGATGAAGGACAGGCCTTGATTTTTAGTAATGTATGCATCGCTAAATCCGTTTAGCATATGAAGAGTTTTTGGCCAAATTTAATACTTATTGCCTATTTTACATGCTTGGAGGCAAAGGCCACAACTGTGCTTTCTTCCAAGTACCGGGATAGAATCTAATCGTTCTTCATTGCACACATAAGCGTCAAATAATTTCTCTCTTTCTATTCCACGCTCCCAATTAACATTACTGATTGCTCCATATGGACAAGCTTCTATGCAAAGGGTGCACCTTCCGCAATGATCACTAATAATGGGTTCCGCTGTTTTGAATCTCGCATTGGTTAATACCATGCCCAATTTAATTCTTGGCCCATATTCTGGGGTAATCAATAAAGCACACTTACCAATCCATCCCAAACCTGCGCTTGTTGCGGCCGTTTTATGGGGAAAAGTATTTAATTCTCGGAGTTGTTTATTGTCCTTTATAAGAACATTAATAGGTATAATTGCGTACTTATAGCCCCATCTATTTAATAGGTTTTCAATAATGCTTATCAATTGTTTTATAGGGACAGTCAGTCCTTCAACATGATGGTGAAAAGATTCCTCATCTACATTTAGATTCTCAACCAGCCTTTTGTCGTATTTAACTCCAAAGGAAATGGCAATGGGGTAGTTACTCGTTAAATCCGATCCTACAACAGAAACATCCCCAAAACCTATTAATGAAGCTCCATTTTTCTTTAAGGTTCTCATGAGGAAATTTTGTTTCTCGCATATACTATCAACCATAAAAAACCTCTGCTGATAATCCGAAAACCAACGATTTCGCGCATAGTTTTACGTGAACCATGGTTGGAGATAAGGCCAGGGGCAAGCCAAAAGTTGAACTTTAAACAATAAAAAAGTTTTGAAAATTTGAGTGGAGATCTCCAGCGCTTGAATATAATAGATTCGCTATGAACTGGAATTTTGGATGAATAAGTTGATGCCTCTCGATCCGGCGCAACGATGACAATGCCACCATTGCGCCAATCGAGGATATGAGGTCTATACGTGGGCAATGCATTCAATCTCCACCTTGAGGCCGGGTTTCGCCAGCGCAGCAACGACCACAGTGGATCGGGCTGGGGGGTCTGTGGGGAAGTATTTCCGGTACACATCGTTCATTTCAGTGTAATCTTCCTGGTCTGTGATGAAGACAAGACTTTTGTTCACCTTCTCCAGGGAGCTTCCAGCGAGCTCCAATATTGCCTTCAGGTTCTCCAACACCTGCTCGGTCTGTTCCTTGATACCAGGGCCCGCCAGCTGCCCCGTTTGCGGGTTGATGCCCACCTGTCCAGAGCAATATACCGTGTCCCCTACCTTGACCCCGGGGCTAAATGGGATTGTAGTGTCTTGACTTCCGTATAAAATAACTTCTCTATTCATTTTTAACCTCCCAAGAAATCTGAGTTGATTTTTGGCGCATGAAGCTTGCCAAACCTCTTTCACACCATCTCATGGACAGAAAATCCAACATGCCGCGATAATCTCTCCCAATGCCTCGCCCCGAAGCGCCTCAATACAAATTCCCGTTTTTTCATCTCGCTCTAACGTTTCATCTCATCTTGCCCTCGCACATGCATACCCCACCGTCAGCTTACTCAATAGCCAAGAGGACAGTATGTCTGAACCATAAAGACACTATTCATGGTTTTTCTAAATGAATTTTTTTAAATGGCTATTGACTTCTCTCAGCTTATTCTTTATATTGTGGTTATTAATTTCTGGCATACAATATACAGTAGGAGGGAAGCCGCCAAATGAAAAAGCCGTATCAAGAGACG